>NZ_JACJEY010000028.1:0-63489 GCF_014164295.1 Pseudoalteromonas sp. SG43-7 | reverse complement strand
GCTCTGGTTTAGGCTCGGTCTTTTCTTTATTTTCAGTGCTTACCGAGGAGCTAATCAGGTCATTTTTTTCAATATACTGTGGCCCTAACGAAATCTCTATTCCTAATTTAGCACTAGCTTGCGTACTATTTTGCAAGGCAATGGATGGCGAATAAAAAATTAAAAAAAATATAATTAAATGTACTAAAGCTGCAAGTAAAATTGCACCAGACCAAGCCCATACACCTAACTTTAAAGCTGTATCTTTCATTGCTGCGCCTGCTCAGTCAATAATTGTAATTTTTTGACACCTATACTATATAAGCCATGTGTAAAGCTTACTAGATGATTTCCAACAAGATCTGCATCAGCTTTTATAGTGATCACAGTGTTAGGACTACGCTTAATAATACCTGTAATCTTGGCAAGTAAATCCGGCTCTGATAACGGCTGATTATCTAGAGCAAAATGACCTTTCTTATTCATTAACACAACAATTGTCTCTGCATCTTTTGCTGTTTCACTACTCGAAGTGGGAGGAGTAATATCAAATGGCTCTGTTGCGCTTAAACTGCCTGCGATCATAAAAAAAATAAGTAATAAAAAGACTAAATTAATTAGCGGTAAAATACGTTCTTCTGTTTGATCAGGTCGTCGCTCAGGGAAATGCATTAATGTAACTCCAAAGGCATATTGGCGCTTATCTCAGTTTGATTATTTACCTGCCATGTTGGGTCTTGAACTAGCTGTAGAGGCGCTATTCTTTGCTCACTTAATACATCTAAAATGTCGATCAATGCCTGCACCGGAGTGTCACCTAAAGGTTGTAGAATTATTGCTTGTTCACTCGGCTTTACTTTGGCTTTCTTTAACAAACTACTTAGCGCAATTTCGTTGTTGTTAAGTAACAATTTATCGGTGGCAACTTGCACTAAAAACGGGGGTAAATCTGTTTTTAAAGACCCCCCTGTATTACTGCTACTATTTACTTCAACGCTATGCCATTTTGTAAAGCTCGAAGCTAACATAAAAAATATGAGCAAAATAAATACCACGTCAATTAGCGGCGTCAGGCTCACCAACGTTTTTCGTTTTGCTTGTTTAGCTGATAGTGTTGGAAATTGATTATACGCTTTTTGCATGCTCAGCCTGCATCGTGTTGACCTGCGAAAACACTACACTCTTTTGCTGTGCGTTGCCCTGATATAAAGCTTCACATCCCTGCTGCGACAAGTCAGTAATAAATACTTGTGTTAATAAGTTGTCCATTTCGTGGGCTAAGTGGTCTACTTGACGCTCTAAATAATTTAATAATGCCACCACAGGTATAGCCACACATAACCCCACAGCCGTTGTTAGTAGCGCCTCCCAAATACCACCAGATAAAATAGCAGGGTTCACTTTATTACCTGCATCTTCTAGTTGCTGAAACGCAGAAATCATACCCAACACAGTACCTAATAGACCAAGCAATGGCGACAAAGAAGCAATCACTTCTAATGGACGAAAGCCACGTCTTAAGCGAAACAGCGTATCACTACCAAACCTAAGAACGTCTTCACGTACCGCAGGCTCGGCAACATTGTGTGTAATCCCCCTAAACGCACGCGCCATTGCAAGAGTTATTGGGTTTGGATGTCTATTAGCTAAATTAAGTGCATCTTCACATTTTCCTTGCTGCCATAAAACAAGTACACGCTTTGCGAATTGCCGTTGCCAAATATGTGCTTTTTGAAACTGTATAAGCTTTATTAAAACAATGGTTAATGCGATTACCGACATCAACAACAGTATGTATACGACTGCTCCCCCTGTGTTTAAAAGCTCTATAGTCGTTTTGTACCAAGAGGGTGCGCTCATAACTTCAGCATCAGCTATTTTATTTTCTCCCACATCTTTTGTTATATCAGCTAAAGCTGAATCAAACTCTAAAGGTGCAGCCTCACTGACACTAGTTTCATTATTAATTGCGGAAATAACTTGGCTATTATCTACACTGGCTGACTCCTGAGATGAACAGGTAAATGGAAATATAAATAGTACAAATATGATCAAAAAGAATTTTAATTTCATCAACTGCCTCAACTTTTAATTTTATCAATTTTTTATTTACCTACCGCTAGGCAAGCAAGAATGATTACAACTACTTAACTACCGATATTTAATTCGAGATTGGCTGATAACTTTCGCGCTGCAAAAATTGCGAGTGCAGCACTACTAATTAGCAACAAGTCAATTGTTGCAACTGGCCAGTAAGCATCTGTAAATAAAGTTTTAATTATGTGGTCTCCGGTGGTGAGCCAGTTCAATAAAACCGCTGCAATGGCAATAAAAGCTACTGCCCAGCATTGCTCAGTCCATGCCTTGATATAACCACTGCGCTTATTTATGAGCACTCTGATCACGCCATGAAATAAACAACACATCCACACACTAAAAAACACATATACTTCAAGGTCACGGACTAAAACACCTGCAAATTGCACTGAGTTATTAAATAGTCGATTAGCTACTAAAAAAGCCCCCGTTGCGATAATAATGCCCATAACTGCGCTCAGGTTATGTACATTCATAAAAGAGATGCTAAAACGTGTGCCGTCATGTTTTTGATTGCGTGCCTGTGTCCAATGTAATAGTCCAGTGGCTATCAAAACACATCCCCCAAGCCCTGCAACAAAGTAAAACCAGCGTAATGGCCAATGATCAAACTGCACATAATGCATACCCGCTAAAAAATTAAACACATTAGTAACGGAAGACGACTCGAAGTGCTCGAGCTCTGCACCTGTTGCAACAGAGAACCGTCGGTTATCCATATTTTGTGCCACACTTTTGTCACCACTTAAGCGAAGCGCAATCACACCTTCTGCATCCGCAGGATTACTTACCCGCACCATATAAACAGCACCATGCCCCAGCTCTTCCTCAGTGGCAGTAATTAAAGGGTCTATAGATGTTATCGTTGCAAATTCGCCGGACGCTTTAGGGGTAACTCGCCCTTGTGACTCACCAATAAAACGCCGCCTTGCAGGCGAATTACCTGCGCCTTCTTTGGCTTTAGGAGCTTTACTTTTACTATCGATTTTTTGGCGTGAGCGCGTAATTTCCTTAGCTGGAGTTTTCTGAGTATGTACTGCTTGAGGGTGCATTTGCTCATATACGGCATCGGGCGCTTTAGGAAAATAAATTAAGTGCGCAATCATTAATCCTGACAAAGTAATAACTAAGGTGAAAGGTAATAGTACAACGCCGGTTAGGTTATGCGCATCAAGGTTACCTCGGCTAAAACTACGCCACACTCTAAAGGAAAAGAAATCAGTAAATAATCTACGATGTATCACTATTCCTGAGACTAAAAGGCACAACATGCCAATGCTTGCAATACCCACCAGCCAAGCACCAATATTGCCTTTGCGTAACGTAAGATTATGGTGAAATGGATAAATAAAGCGACTTGCACCTCGCGTATTCGATGCAGGAAGCTGCTCTAACGTCACAGGGTGAAAACTATTTCGCTTAGCTATATGTGACTCTTTGGTATCATAACCCAACGCTAAAAAGGGCTTGCGCTCAGAAGGTAGTACGATACTCCATGCCGTAGCTCCCTCAGAGAGAGTATTGAGTAGAGGAACAATATCGCGATCAACGGATAATTTAGGTGCTGTATCCATATTAATTCGCGTTTGCGGCATCATCCAGCGATCTATTTCTTTATCGAATACTGATAGCGTGCCGGTCCAAAAAATAGCAAACAGTAAACCACTTAACAGCAACCCAGCCCAAGTATGCAAGACACTCATGTTAAATCTAAACCCGGTTTTCATACCAACGCCCCAGCTAACCAAGCTGCAACAAAGGTTATACCCGTAAAGCCGATCACATTTACCCAGGTTAATAACGTATTTCCGCGAGAAAAAGCCCACATTAAAATAACCGGTAAGTAGATAAAGCCTGTCATACTTGCAACAACAACAGCATCAGTCCACACCATACCTAAATGAAAAAGTACTGCCCCCGTAATATTGACAAGCTGCGAGCTGCTAATATAACAAAGCAAGCAAATAACAATTGAATGCACCACCATACTGATACTATAAAGCCATTTATAAACAGCCATAGTGTGATTAACGCGATTATTTAGATCAGTTAACACTGAGCCTTTTACGACCATTTTTTTCACCTAAAAATAAAAATAACATTACGGTTTATTGGTTTTTTCCACTGTGTTATCAAAATAAAAGTACGATATAACTTTGTTGATATAGCCCAATAAACGTGGGCACCACACCAAAGAAAATGCGACTAAAGTCGCCGCCAAACTTAATATTAAAACCCATACCAACGCGCCAAAACTAAAGCCATCATTAAACACCGCTAAAATTAATGACAATGCCACCATAAAAATTCCAATAAAACGCTGTGCTCTGACCGTACCTTGATTTGGAAAGGGTCCACCAATAACAGTACGCCAATGCTGAGTTTGACTAATAGCCCAACAACTAAAACCAACATAGGCACAGACAAACGACGCGATTAATCCGATGTGCATCATAAAATTCTTCAAAACCTCTCTTGATAATGAGCTCGTAACTTTACGCTAGTCCAAAAAGCACTGGCAGCCGAGATTAGTAGCACCAAGTCTGTAGCCGCTACAGGCCAGTAAGTATCTGTAAACACTGTTTTAATAAGGCCATCCCCTGTTCCCACCCAGTTTAAAATAACGGCAAAAACAGCAACAACAGCAATAAATCCACATTGCTGTGTCCAAGCCCTTAAGTATCCATATGATCTATCTTGTAAAACACTTAGCAAAGCATGCAACAAGCTAAGTAACCAAACGCTGAAAAATGCATATATTTCAGCTTTATCTCCCATAACAGCATCCAAATATGGGGATATATCCCTTACTCTGTTAGTAAGTAAAAACACACCTGTTGCAGCAATAATGCCGGTTATAACCGCAATATTATGTGCATTCATTAGAGCGACATTGAGAGGAGGGTTTAGGTTATTTTTATTACTCGCGGTGGTCCAATGCACTAAGCCCGTAGCAATTAATAAACAGCTACCTAAACCAGCAAAAAAATACAACCAACGAAGTGGCCAATGATCAAATTGGATATAGTGCATGCCACTTATAAAGTTCCAAATGCCAACAGCTTGCGAGCCAGTAAATGACCCTTTTGGCTCTCCTGTCATAGTATTAAAACGCTTATGATCATTACTTTTTGTAACCGAATCATCGCTATGTCTTCTAAACACAACAGAGCTATTAGTATCACCAGGATGATTTACTCGTACTAAATAAACACCTCCTTTACCCCAATCTGATTCAGCCTCTGAAATCATCTGTTCAATGGAGGCAAAATGGCCTTTTTCTCCGCTGGCAGACTCACGAATATGACCTAGCACCTTTGCTGAAAATAAACGCTGAGCATCTTTTTCATTCGCGACCTTATTACTATTCTCAACACTAATAGCTTGCTGATAAACGCGACTAATTAATTGAGGAAAATAGACTTGTTGTACAATAATCAACCCTGACAAAGTTATAACAAGAGTAAATGGTAGTAACACAACACCAGTTAAATTGTGCAGATCTAAATTAGCTCTGCTGAACTTACGAAATAAACGTAAAGAAAAAAAATCGGTAAATATTCGCCGATGAATAACAATGCCTGAAACTAACAGACAGAGCATTGCAATACTTGCAACCCCTACCAGCCATGCACCTAAATCATCTTTACGCAGCGTCAAGTTATGATGAAAAGGGTAAATAAAACTACTAGCATTAGGTCTATTCGCTTTTGTTAATGGTGCAAGCGTAACTGGATGAAAATACTCCCGAACATGGCGACGAGGCTTTTTATATGAAGCCGCTTTGATTACATATGGTATACGCTCACGCGGTAACACAATTGTCCAGTAAGCAGCTCCATTTTGCTGCTCACTCAATGGCTGAATAATATCTTTATCTACCGATAACGAAGATGTCACTTTCATTAAGTTAATGCGAGTATCTGGCATCATCCAGCGGTCTATTTCTTTGTCAAATACAGACAAAGTGCCAGTCCAAAATATTGCAAAAATAAGCCCACTTAAAATCAGCCCCACCCATGTATGAACAGGACCCATTCTTACTCGTATGTTAAGCTTTGCGTTTACTGCTTTTCTACTCATGCGCAAGACCAATTAATCAACCAGTCTCTAAACCATGTCGTTGTTAATGTGCAAGTAACGTCACATGGCATATTCAATAAAAAAGATGGAGTGTTTAAAAAGCTTACAGCCATAATCATTTTTCCAACTCGCTATAAGCCGTAATCAAAACAACACTTTCATGTTCATGAAGTAACTACGTCCACGCTCTGAAAACCTAAAAGCGCCAGTGTCTTCACGTACTTTAAAACGCTTTGCATCTGTAAAATTATCAATTGTGAAATTTAGACTAAGCCACTTATTAACGTCATAACTCAATCCAATATCTAAAGTCGCTAAATCTTTTTCACTTTTATCAACCGAGTTACGATCAAAATCAACTCGGGTAATTTGCCCTTCATAATTCGCTCTTATGTAACTAGATAACTTATCGGTTGGATAATAATTAAGGACAACGGAACCGGTGTGATCAGGAACACCAACTAACGAATTACCATCTAATTGCGCCAGAGTATCGCCAAAAGGGCGCGCGCCTGCAGGTGTATTAATAACAACATTACTGGCATCTATGGAAGAATCGGTATAGGTATAGTTAATTTTCAGCGCCAACTTTTCAGCTATATCCCAATTTCCCTCTAACTCAATACCTTGAATTGTTGCTCCATCAGCATTAAGCCACGTAGCCCAAGCTGGACATTCCTGCGAACCGACACTCCCAGAGTCGCAATACGCTGCAATAACGCCGTCATTGCCATCACTAAAGTAGTAAGATTGCGTGCTGAGTATTTTATTGGTGAAATCGTTGTAGAAAAAAGTTGTGCCAAAACTCAGGTTTTTATTGTTGTTATACATAGCACTAACCTCATAGTTGGTGCTTTTTTCTGGTTTTAAGTTTGGATTACCCATGATCACAAATTGATCATTACCGCCGCCGCGTGATGAGCCCGTAGTTTCATCAATTTGAGTGATTTTTGGACTTTTATAGCCCGTTGCAATACCGCCTTTAAAAGTTAAGTTTTCACTATAATTAAAAACAAAATAAGCACGTGGGGAAGTATGTTTGCCAAAAAATTCATTGTCAGTTAATCGAGCGCCTAACGTTAAATATAACTTTTGGCTAATAAGCTCCCACTCATCTTCAGTAAAAATAGCCCAATCAGTGACCTTTCTTGTGCCAAAACTACCTGAATGACCTCCGCCCAAATCACTATTGGCTTGTTCATCGTTAGTCCACTGCAAACCCGTAGTTATAAGGTGACGACCAAAACCGGTTAAAAAGCGCGCATCGGCAACTTTATTTTCCGAACTTGTGGTAAATTCGTAAGTTTTTGGATAACGATATCTTTCATAACTTTCTTGGTAATATTTGACTTCTAAATCACCCAGCTCAAAACGCTTATTGTAGGTTATACCCCAAGAGTCTCGTGTCCACTCTCGATCAACAGCGGACCGACTTGTTTGTTTTAACACGCCACCAGGATTGCTGGTATAACGCTGCTTTGAGGTTGAAAAATCAAATGTTAAATCGGTATCTTGATTGGCTATAAGGTTTAACTTACCGCCTAAAGTACGCTTTTGAGATTCTTGGTAACCGCCTAAATATTTATCCTCATCTTGCAGTATTTCACTACCCCATAAAGAAACACCCATAGTGTTTTTAATAATCGGCCCAGATAAGTAAAAATCCGCTTGGCGTTTATTCGACATCACACCACTATCAGGTGCTTGAAAGCCATACCCTACGCTGCCGCCCCATTTTTCAGGCGTTTTTTTGGTAATAATATTAATTACCCCACCCATAGCATCACTACCATATAGCGAGCTCATGGGCCCGCGAACAACCTCAACACGGTCAATAACTGATACCGGTGGTATGAAACTGCTATCTAGATCTTCATTATTTAATTCTCTTGGGTTAGCTGTTTCTGAGCGAACGCGTTTTCCGTCAACCAATACCAATGTGTACCCTTTAGGCATGCCCCTAATTGATATACCACTATTAGCACCTGAGCCAACAACGTTAACACCTGGCACTTCATTAGTAATATCTTGTAAAGAACTAAACGGGCGCTTTTCCAGAGTATCATTTGAAAGCACGCTAATACTTGCCGGTGAATTTTTGATTTCTTGAGAATATCCTGCAGCAGTCGTTACCGTTATTGGCCCTAAAGACAACGGCTGACTGTTAGTTTTGGCCTTTACTTTCTCTAACGTTACCGCATTTGTAGTGACAAACCGGTAACGTATATTAGTGCCAGACAATAAAACATTAAGCGCTTGAGCTGGGGTCAAATCACCTTTAACTTCAGCAGACATATACTGTGCTGTCGGTATCCCCGTGTATAAAACCTGAACGTTAGTAATAGCAGAAAAATCAGTAATAGCCTTTGACAATACTTTAGCTTCAAGATCAAATTGATAGCGTGCTGCGTGCTGGTGAGCAGTATTTTCAACTTGCGGTTTAACTGCAGTATTAGCCTGCAGTGAATGACTGGCTATGAACGCCAAGGTTAGTATTGAAAACAACCCAATACGTTTATTAACACGAAAATCCATTAAGCGCCCTTTAGTAAAAGTAATACGAATAATTTACACCTACAATTAAGACGTATCTCACTCACACTTTCCCCCAGTGCGGTTAAAAAAAATTATGCAGCTATTACAGCCAGAAAGAATTTAACTAGGGTGTGCGCTATTTGAAAGGTAAGAAAGAGGAGAAAAACTAACGCTTATTTAACCTGATCTTTAGTCAAGTTATTCACTAACACATTAATTTATTGTATTAATATTCGTTTTACTCTCAAGCCGGAGATAAATTTATTATTCGAAGTTCAGGTTCTTTAGTGCAACATGACTAAATAATCAGTTAGGCGAGTTTGTTTTAACGCTAAGGTTTCAGTGATCATTTCCAACGCAGCATCGGGGTCATTAATAGAAAACACACCACTAATCTGCAAATTATTAACTGAATCATCAGTAATAATTATTTTCCCTTTACGATAACGATTCAGTTTAGCAACAACCTCACTAAGCGCAGCGCTATAAAAAACAAGCTGCCCACGCTGCCAAGCATTAACCACTGCTGCATCAAATTCACTAACGGCGCCAATGCCCGTTGAAAAAAGCTTAGCTTGTTGATTTGCAGATAAGTTTTTCCTAAGTTTTCTAGCTTGATTCGACGTCAGTGCAACGCTTCCTTCAAACAGACTGACAGTGGCTGAGTCGCTATACAAACTAACATTAAATTGAGTGCCAGTAACAGTGACCGTCCCTTGTGTTGTATTTACCACAAAAGGGCGTTCACTATTTTTAGCAACATTAAATCTAGCCTCGCCTTGAAGCAATACCACTTCCCGTAACTGTTTGGTATAATTAACTTTAATTGCGCTATTAGTATTAAGGATAATTTCGCTATTATCATCCAGTTGCACAACTTTTTGCTCACCAACGTTACTGTAATAGTCACTTTGTAAGCGCAGCGGCCAGTTTTGTTGCCAACCAACACCTGCTATAGCAACAAAAAGCGCAACACTTGCAACGGCTGCATAAAATGGCCGTGATACACGCTTAATGAAGGTTTTTTGAACGGTTGGCTCTAATATTAAATCGTTTTCAGATAGTTCCGAGTGCGTCAGTACATCCCATAACGAACTCATATCATCGTATGCTACCCGATGTAAAGGGTCTGCAAGTAGCCAAGTATTGAACTGTGCTTTTAACTGACAGCCTTGTGATTCTTGAAGATCACTGTCGTGCATGCGGGCATGCCATACTGAAGCTTGCTCTAAGATAGCCTCCGGTATCTCAGCTGTATACTTACTTGCCATCTCAACCATACTGATTAAGCCTTACAAAAATACAACTTAACAAAAAGCAAATACCAATCAGAAAGTTTATTATAAAAATAACTTTTACTTGGTTGACCAACTTGATAAATGCGTAGTTAAAAATCGTTAAAATGGGTGAATAAATAAAAAAACTCAAACCTGTCGCCCCGCCTCTCGCAAGCATTGACGACAATGAACCATAGCTTTTGCAATGTGCTTTTCAACCGTTTTAATACTGATACCCAATATCTGCGATATTTCTCGCATTGTTAGTCCTTGCCTGCGATACAGTATAAATACTTCTCGGCATTTGTCTGGTAATTCGGCTATGGCCTGCTCTAATACAGCCAGTTGTTGTTTAGAAATTAATACATCAGTATGTGTAGGGGAAGGGCAAGCCACTTGCTCACATTGCCTTTGCTCTTGAGGCGACACTATTTGCGCTTGCCACTGCTGGGCTGTTTGTTGTTGACGAAATTGATCTACCAGCAGATTACTAGCCATGCGATATAAGTAAGCTTTTGGGTTACTGGGTAACTCAATATGCGTATTAACAGCACGTAGCCATGTTTCCTGAACGACTTCCTCTGCAACGTCAACAGAACCCGCACGCAAGCGAATGTGTTTTACAAGCTCACCATAATAAGTCTCAACGGCTTGTGCTAAGGTTTGAAAAGGAAATGAAGCCAAGGTCTACTACTCACCTTAAATGCAATGTTTCGTCAATAAACGCTAATAATAACTTTTTGCATTAGCAGATGTAAAGAACTCCAGCAATTAAAGGCCATACATAAGCAACAGTAGCTTACCCACTTATGCTTATGTATTTAACTATTTTGGCATTACTTACCTTTGCCTCGCCAGCCGCTCCATACATCATCTATATCATCGGCTTTATTTCTGTTCTTTTTCTTACCAGTACCTTCAGGCTTGGCCATTGGCTTGTCATTTTTAAGCGCCTCGGCGGCATCAAGGTTGGCTTGGTTTACGGCAAAGCCTGTTACTTCTTCACGCTCTAGGCGTAGTTTGTTTTTCTTTTCGATAATTTTAAAGTGATGAAAGTCTTCATAATCAATCAGTGATAACGCTAAACCTACTTCACCAGCACGGCCACTTCGGCCAATGCGGTGCATGTAATCAGCAGGGCTACGCGGTAAGTTAAAGTTAATCACTACTGGCAGTTTGGCAATATCTAAACCACGGGCGGCAATATCCGTGGCTATTAGTACTTCTATTTCGCCATCTTTAAACTTTTCGATTACCCGAGTACGTTCACTTTGGCCTTTATCGCCATGGAATACTTGCGTGTTAACGCCACGTTTTTCGAGCTTACTGGCTAAGTGCTCACAATCTTTTTTAGCGTTTACAAAAATCAGTGCTTGGCGCCATTGCTGCTGTTTAATTAAATGCGCTAAAACCGTGGTTTTTTCACCTTTATTTACGGTAAACACACGCTGTACTAAAGTGCTTTCGTCTTTGTTTTGAACTTGTATTTCAACCGGATTAGTTAACAGCTCTTGGGTTAATTGCTTAACTTGCTCTGGGAAAGTCGCAGAAAACAACATGGTTTGCTTTTTAGCAGGCATAAGCGCTAATAAATTAGCCAACTCTTCGGTAAAGCCTAAGCTTAATAAGCGATCGGCTTCATCAAGCACTAAGGTGCTGACTCTATCGAGCTTAATCGCATTACTTGAAATCAAATCAAGTAACCGCCCAGGGGTTGCCACGATAATATCGGCGCCGCCACGTAATGCCTGCATTTGCGTATTAACCGACACCCCACCAAACACCGCAACGGTTTTTATTGCGCCATTAAAATTTGCAGAATACGACTTAACACTATCAGCCACCTGCGTTGCCAGCTCTCGCGTTGGCACTAAAATCAGCCCTGTTACAAAATTACCTTTGCTAGCAGCTTTTTTAGCACCTTGCTCTAAAAAGAGTTTTTGTAATATAGGCAATGCAAACGTTGCTGTTTTACCTGAGCCGGTATTTGCACCAGCAATAAGGTCACTGCCCGCTAATATACTTGGTATTGCCTTAGCTTGAATTGGCGTAGGCTGGATATATTCCAGCTCGGTTAAACGAGCCAGTAGCTCTGGGATAAGGCCAAGTTCGTTGAAATTACTAGGATTTGCGGCTGAGGTCATAAAAGGTGCGGGCTCATTACTAAAAATAGCCTGCAATTTTAGCGTATTTATTGCCCGTTAAGTAGAGATTAGTGATTTAAATGTAGTTTAGGTAACAGCTGAGCGCTTCGAGCTACAAATTACGAGCAGGTTTGTGATTTTTGTAAACTCGGATTTATCCCGCGCTTTTATTATTATGTTTAGAATAATCTTTTTAAACAAAGTATTTGGCTATGTTCCCAAGCTTTGTTGCAAAATAAAATCTGTAAGCCAGTAATTTGAAATTCCAGCCCCTTTAGAGCGGAGCTGGATTAAGTTTATTGATCTTTATTTATGTTAACTCCAGCGAATATCATGCTTACTTTTGGGCTTTGCTAATAGGGCGCAACACGACAATGGCCATTCCGAATAATAAGGTAGCAAGAATTACCATTCCTATTGCTCCAAAACTGTAAGCAAACCCTGCGATTCCAGACCAAATAGCGACACCAATATGCATCATGGTGATTCCCATAGACATTAATACGCCACGATGAGTTACCGATAATTCAGCGATATAGCTTTGTAAGGCCGGCGATCCGATCCCACCTGCCATCGACCAAAACGCTAACAACAAAAGCAGAATAGCCCAATGCTCTGTGGGATAAGAATAAAACCCGACACTAACAAGCAAACATACAATCAAAGCAACTCTCATTATTTGACGTCCATTGCCAAAACGCTGCATCAAACGGGGCATCAACATATTGCCAATCACACTTATTACCCCCAAAATGGCATATAAGCTCCCCACTAACCACATTGATACATTTAAGCTGTCACGTAAGTGCTGGCCAATAAGATTAAACAAACCAATACCGCCACCGAGACCAAAGCACATAGCAAGCAAGGCGCCTGCCGCACCTGGAATCGCCCATATTTTAACAGGTTGCTCTTTACTTATGTTTTGTGGACTCACCTTTTCAACTGGTAATTTGTTAGCAGCTAGTATTCCAAGTAAAGCAGCTACACACCAAGCACAAACTCCAAGAACGATAAATGCAGCGCGCCAAGAAAGCCATTCAGCTAAAATAGCTCCCACTGCAGGGCTCGCTATCATACCCAGAGTAAGGCCAGCTTGAACCCAAGCAATCCGTTTTACAGCATCTGCACCTGAAGAATCAGCGGCAATTGCAAAGGCAATAGGTAGCATACCTGCACTGGCAAGCCCTGTAAGTACTCGGGTCGTTAATCCCCATTCAAATGTATCTACTAATCCGGTCGCAATCGACGCAGCACCAAATAGCAATGCCGCAGGTAATAGCACCCACAAACGACCATGGCGATCAGATAATGCTCCCAATACAGGTGCAACCATTGCCAAAGCCACACTGTAAGCTGTAATAAATAAAGTGACCCGCTCTGGCTCAACTCCTAAATCGTTACCGATTGGAATCAAGATTGGCCCTAGCATCAGTTCATCCGCGCCCACTAAAAAAGCAATAAAGAATAATAATATTTTTAATAACATAGCATTTAACCTTTCACTACTTCTGCATATTGGGTATTAATAATAGATTGAATGTCCACTATTCGGTCTGGCCAATCAGCAACAAAGCTCTGCTCGTGTGAAACGATAATCACTGTTCCAGTGTATTCCATCAAGGCTTGTTTAAGTGCAGCTTTTACTTCCATATCTAAATGTGTTGTCGGTTCATCAAGCACTAATAAATTAGTCGGTTTTAATGCTAAAAAACATAGCTTTACTTTAGTTTGCTCACCACCACTTAGCGATTCAATGGGCTGTATTGCTAATTTCCCCGCCACACCAAAACGCGCAAGCTGCTCTCTTGCGGTCTTATCATCCAACCCATCGCACACCGATTTGAGCAAATTTACCGGTGTCGCTTCAGGATAAGACCAATACAACTCTTGCTCAAAATAACCCAACTGCAAAACAGGTGATAATGCAATCACTCCCGATAATGGTGCTAATTCTCCGACTAAGGTTTTTAATAACGTTGATTTACCAATACCATTAAAACCTGTAATCACCACTTTTTCGCCACGCATAATAGTAAGAGAAATCGCTGGCAATAATGGCCTAGAGTAACCAATTACCAGATCCAATGTTTTAAGCATCTCTTGCGCATTAGAGGTTGAGCTTCTAAACATAAACGTTATTGGCTTATTTTGCTTAGGAGGCACCAGCCGTTCGATACGTGTTAGTTGTTTTTTGCGCCCATTAGCAATGCTGGCATTCACTCCAGCTCCATTTTTTGCAATGAACAGCTCCAACTTATCGATATGCTTTTTTTGAGCTTGGTATTGCTTAATATAAGCCGCATCATCATTGGCTTTCTGAGCCATAGACTTTGCCACATTACCTTTGTATTTTCGGATAGTTTGTCTATCTATATCGCATATATTAGTTGCGATACTATTCAAGAAGGCTTGATCGTGTGAAACCACCATAAACGCACCTTCAAACTCATTTAAGTACTCTGTTAGCCACTTAATATGTATAACATCTAAATAGTTAGTAGGCTCATCCAACAAAAGCACATCAGGTAAAAGTAATAATATCCTCGCCAACATCACCTTATGACGCTGTCCACCACTTAATTTAGCAAGTTGAGTCTGCATTCCAAATGCCGTGATCCCGAGCCCTTCAGCCATAGCATTAATTTTATTATCGATCACATAAAATGACTGACTTTCTAACTTTGTCTGGATCATTGCAGCTCGATTAAGCTGGCTTTGCTGAGTACTTTTTTTTGAGCAAGCATAAATATCTAACATTTGCGCTTCGAGTAAATACAGCTCAGAAAATGCTGTTCGCAAATAATCATATACCGAGAGCAAATCATTCATTTGAGCATGCTGATCAAGATAGCCAATTTTAATTGCAGGTTGCCAAATAATATCGCCCTCATCAGGTAATAACTCTGCTTGAAGCAGTTTAAGTAGGGTGCTTTTACCTACACCATTTGCACCGGTTACACCAACATGCTCACCAGCTAAAAGAGTAAACTCAGCATTTTGATATAAAGCTTTATCACCAATGTGGTAAGTAACACTTTTTAAATTTAATAAACTCATTGTTTTTACACCAAAAAAACGAGGGGCGGTATATGACATACCGGCCCCTCGTTTCAAGAATCATCGAAACTTTGTTTATGATTTTTTCTAACCATCAAAAACAAAAAAGGCCGACGATGAAGTTCATCGTCGGCCTTTTTCTGTAATGATCAGATACAACTACCCCTCCCTTATTTTAGAGGGATCACGTTATACCTGATGAAGATTCAGAAAACATCAAGCTCCGAGCAACACTTCATCGTGATAGTGCGCGGAGCAAAGCCTCCTGACAAAGTTCTTGAATAAGATGTAAAACATTACAGATAACTATAAAATTGAATAGTGCGGATTCTAGCTAAATATCTTTTTTCGGTCAATAGTTGAGCTGCGACGTATCCAAAGTATGCCTCTTTTACAACTGCCGGCTTTGGTTGATCCCGGTTCATTTTTGCTAATTTACTTTAAAATAAGACATACAAGCTCACACCAATGCTAGGCCTGTGTTTTTATCAATGGGGTATCTTGACTTTTTAAGAACTCAACGGCCTTTGCTTGATATTCTTTAATAAAAGATTCTGAGGTTAATTTTTCTACCGTTGATAAAGCAGACTTCGCATATCCAACAACTTTACTAAAAGAGCGAGGGTGCTCTTTTCGCATTTGTTGTGCTTCCTTAACACCAAGTTCAAAAAATGCTGTTATATCGATTTTATCACTTGAAGAAAAACCTCTGTTCTGGAAGTTGATCCCTTCAAGAGAGCCCTTTACATCCATAACATCCCCCCAAAATGTTCCTCTGAGGCTTTCTGTGTTACCGCTTGCTCTTTGTGTGTCCGACTCAAGTTTTCTCACCGCATCAACTATCCCTTTGAATTCATTGATCGACATATTACTAAAATCAAAGCCTTCAGGATTAAGCAGCGCACTATAGGGTGAGCTTTTTTGTGCTTCGCCAGTAAATGCAGCAATCGCTTCTGGTTCTGCCTCTACCTCTTTTTTAGCATCTGTCACTTGCTGCTGAGGAGCTATCGGCGCTTTGGGTTGATTTGTGGTAGTAAGACTTACCGCTTGATGAATATTAAAATTGATTGTCATAAAAGTTCCTTTTTTAGTTGTTCTGCATTCAAGTATTTCTGTATCGGCTGACTTACTTATTAGTTTAGGACTTATTTTGGGTACTTCACCTAAATCATTTTGCTAGACAGATATCGCCATATATACATTGTAGCCATGACGAAAAAAGCCTGTATTTCTGGCACGTTTATTAGCTACTCTGTAGGGGTTAGTGGTTTTAAAAATGGCTTTGATGAAAATATTCGACCCACTAGTTAGAACGAAGCGACGTTGTTCATTGATTTAGCTAGATAAAAACCATAGCACGACGGCTAAAGTAACTCTATCTGACTTCAGGTTAGAGAAAAACGATAGAAACAGGCAGCGCAGCACATACTTTTGAGCTAATAGGTATTTACTAATTTATCTAAAAATAAATAGATCTTTTGGTTCATAGCATCATAGTCATGAGCAAGTAATACTTCTGGCTCCTCAACAAAGCGGTATTTTGCAGTTTCACTAAGATCATCATGCTCAATTAGCAAGGCTACAACCTCTTTAGTTAGCTCCATATGACATTGAAAACCAAATACTCGCTCATTATAAGCAACGATTTGCCTTGGGCAGCCCTCGCTATATGCGATGATCTTTGCATCAGGTGTCAGCCCCGGCATATCATTGTGCCAATGACCGACTTCTAACACTTTATCGAAGTGCTCAAACAAGGGGTGCACTAAACCTGCTGGTGTTAAAGTAATTGGAAATTTACCAATCTCACGCTCAGGACTATGTTCATAATGAGCACCTAATGCTTCACCAATCAACTGAGCCCCTAAACAAACGCCAAGTACAATTTTCCCAGCAGCAATCGCTTTTAAGATTAGGGCTTGCTCACCTTTTGCATCAAAATAAGGGCATTGTTCAATTGTTGTATTAGGACTTTGAGGGCCACCCATTACAATTAAAATATCAATATCTTTAATCGCATCTAACAGAGGGCTACCTTCATACACCTTAGAATAACTAATAGTATAACCCTGCATTCTAGCCCAAGTTTCGTATGCACCTGGCGCTTCAAAATACTCATGGATAATAAAGTGAATATGCATTTTTTTGCCTTTTAAATAACAGAGGCTCACGATGATATACCAAATCAGAGCTATGCGTTTTATACTAACAGACACAAAACATCGATAAACCGCCACCATGCAAGCTAACGAGCTAATCCAAAGTTATACTCATAAACAGCTAATAACAAAAACAATTCATATGCCTGCTGGTTACGTTGATGATTTTCACTCACACCCATGGCATCAAATAGTGTTCCCATTTAAAGGTTTACTACAATCAAGCATTGGTGGTAAAAGCATAATCGTGCCTCACAATGCAATGCTATACATACCCGCAAACACGTCTCATAAATCTGTAGCAGTCACGAATACTGAGTTTTTAGCCGTTTATCTTAATCCTGATGTATGGGTAGAGTATGCAAGTGAAGCTAAATCCTGCCTTGTAACTCCATTCATTAAACAGCTCATATTGCTCTTGTTTGAAAATGATATGAGCCAACAATCAGAATCCAATACTACTCATTTATTACTCGTGCTCAGAGATCAAACTGTCATGGCTAATAGTTATGACATCCCATTATTACTGCCAACCGATAAACGCCTGCTAGCAATTTTCAAACAACTCAAGCAACAACCTGATTTGTCATTCACGCTAAAAGAATGGGCTAAAAAAGTAGGGGCATCAGAACGCACTTTATCGAGAGTTTGCGCAAAAGAATTTAATCAATCTTTCTCATTGTGGCGGCAAAATATAAGACTCGTTTTATCTTTACAACTTTTGGATTCAAAGAGGTCGATTCAAGATATTGCATTAGAGTTAGGCTATACCTCTGATTCAGCTTACATTTACGCATTTAAGAAATTATTTAATCAGACCCCGAGTAAATATCGTCGCGATAGCTTAGCTCATAACTTAACGTTGAAAATTTAAAAAATCATTTAGAACTACTGGATGCATAATAGGACTTTTTATCGATAAAATATCGAAAAATTAAGTACCTGCTTGTATTACAGGTTTTTATTAAGCTGAGCTTCTAGCCGAATGCGTGTATCTTGTAAGTAATCTACATAAGGGTATGAGCCGTCTGCAATCGCTAAAGCAGATTCCACCTTTTCAAGAGCTTGGCGAGTATCACCTTGTATTTCATAGCCATAAGATAAAGCTGAAAGCGCATCGACTGATTTGGGGTGGTTTTTTATATTGTACTTAAACACCTCAATAGCACGGGTAAACTGCTTGCTGCCCGTTAAGTTATAACCGAGTGATCTAACAGCGCGATCTGGGGGCGATATCTGCTCACCCCATTGTTGAGATAAGTTTTGATAATAAGCATCAATAGACGCTACATCGTCAGTTAAAGCACTGATTGGCATTTGTTTAGGTAAAAATAAGTTGTGATAGGCATTAAATGCCCCAGCAACGGAAGTCAGGTTATGCGACACACCATCAAACACATCACTAAAGAAGCGTAGCCCCTGCACTTTATGCGATTGTATAGCTTGCTGCAATTCATCGTACCTTTCGCGCATGATGCCGGCTTCTTCGCCAATATTGATGTAAACGTAACTGTTAAGCTCTTTCGTTTTAGCTATAAACGACTTTGTGCTTTTTACCGATGCGCCATAGTTCCACCAAACTGCAGGGCTATAAGCAATATGCGCTTGGAATAACTCAGATTTGGCCTGCAACGCATATAACGCAAATACACCACCCGCAGATGCGCCAGAAATCACTTTATAATTATGCGTACGATAATTCTTATTAACTAAAGGAATGAGCTCTTGTTCAAAGAACGCTAAAAACTTATCAGCACCGCCCCCTTCACCAACTGGGCCCTGTGGCTCCTTGTTCACGGTAGGATACATATCTCTAAGTCGATTAGTGTTTTCAATAGCGACAATAATAACCTCAGGCGCACGATTATCATTTTGTAAACGCTCAATAACAGCACTGGCAAGCGGTATATTACCCGCTCCATCTAAGCGATAAATAACTGGATATACCTTATTTGGCTCAGATTGATAGCTTTTAGGCAACTGAACTACAACTGTGCGCTGTTCGTTTAAAACAGCCGACTTAAAGGTATGTGTATGCACAGAGTAATCAGCACGTTGCTGTTTCGTATCCGATTGTGCAAAAGCACTCAGTGAACTAAAAATAAAACAAATGGCAGCAAATAAACGCATGACTAATCCCTTAGAGAATAATGAGTTATTTAAGCTAACAGAGTTTTAAGCATAAAAAAAGCGCATTAATTGCCTTTTATTAATTGTGAAATGAGAACTAGGTATTTTAAGTAATGGCTAGAAGTTTCGAGCTACAAGTTGCAAGCAGGTTGGTACTGTTTATCGTCTTTAGTTTTGTTTTCGAATATTTCGAATGTTGACTTTATTGCGAATATTTCGGATACTTACTGCATTGTACAATTTGTACTCGTCAATGTAAGAGAGAAAAAATGAACACAGCTACTAAATTACCCAGCGCTGAAGAAATAGCACTCGCTAAGCTTGGTAGCCAAGAGCTATCAGCTGTTATACAAGCCAATGGCGAGGCGCAAAGAATTAATGTGGTTGATCAACTAGGTAAATCTCATGAAGTAACGATTCCTGCAAGCGCATTAAATATGATGATCGAAGTGCTTACTCAATTAGGGCAAGGTAACTCCGTTAGCATCACCCCTATTCATGCTGAGCTAACAACGCAAGAAGGTGCTGATATGCTGAATATGTCACGCCCAACATTTATAAAACTCCTTGATTCACAAGAAATCCCATTTACTCGCACGGGGAATCGAAGGAAAGTCGCTTTTGCCGATCTTATGCAATATAAACAACGCCTAGAAGAGCAGCGTTTAGCATCACTTGCTGAATTATCTGCATTAGATCAAGAAATGGATATGGGCTACTAATGTCATCATATACGGTAATCTTAGATGCATGTGTTATGTACCCTGCTCCACTTCGTAGCTATTTGATGTACTTAGCCAATACACCATTATTAATAAAAACGAAGTTTATTTTTTAAAAATGGCCTCTTACTTTATCTCTAAATGCTTTACCAAATTTAGAATGATCATCAAGCTCATGACGAATCCTGCCCGCAACAAAGAAGGTAAAAAAAGACAAACACATATTTTGTCAGAAAATTTAGCACCTATGCCGTTGTGGGTAACCGTATCATTATTTTTTTGCACACTGTTAATTACAGAAGTTAGAATTGAGTGGCTTGGAAGGAGTTTTAGGCAAATAAGGGCAAAGCTAGGTCATCACTTTGTTTAATAGCGTGTTTTTTAAACAAACCAATAAAGATGCAACTGTTCAGCCTGCGCCTTTGTACCATTTTACATCGTTGCTGGCGGCTTGTTGCTTTAACCGTTGTTTGCTGCCTGCAAAATTTGAGTACTGCTGCCTAAAATGTTGAATTGATTCAAACCATTGCGCTTCTTCTATATTCAACGTCAGGAGCACTTTTGGTATGCTTTTGTTGATATGCCCTTTTTTCTTTGGATCTATGTGGCGGCCACTCCAGTCGACTAATTCAATGTAATCCAGTAAGGCAAAGGGGATCGTGCCTTTAATATGATTACCACCAAATGGCTTTAGCTGTGCTGGTTGACTTTCATGTTGAACAGTATCTTTTTGTTTGAGGGGTTTATTTGCTTTAACCGTGTCTGTGGTAAAGGCTTTGAAATGCGCTATACGTTCTTGAATTGAGGTGAAATCACTGTCTTCAAGCGTATCGGCTATATTTGCTCTGATGGGGTTCAAATCAACGTAGACCATGCAACTGAGTACTGCGGTTTCATCTAATAATGCTTGTGATTTATAGCGCCCTTCCCAGTATTTGCCCGTGCAGTTATCTTCTTTATTGGCTTCGCGGGCAATGTACTCATTGAGGTTTTTCATATACCAGCTGATATCATAAAGCCTTGCACGCCATTTAGCGATGATCTCATTGAAAAAGAGCAAACTCGGCTTATCTAACTGCTCACCATTTAAATAGCGGTCGACTAAAACATGGCCGTTATAAAGTTGATACCAGCGTTCAATTACTTCATCATCAGACCAATCTAGTGCTTGACGTCTATTGACGTTCACAACAAGGTGGTAGTGATTGCTCATTATCGCGTAAGCAGCAATTTCTATGACGAACACGCTACTTAATAACTTAATTCGCTCTACTAACCACGCCCTACGGTGATCAAAGTTTTTACCTGTGTATTTATCATCACCACACAAGAATGCGCGTCTCACGCATCGTGAGATTAAGTGATAATAAGATGTGGACGCTAAATCAATCAGCTTTTTCCTTGCGCGAGTCATAAAATACCAACCTTATTTACACTGTATGTAATAACAGTAGTTGATACTATAGTTTTTGCCAAAAAAAATTGTGCCAGTCCTGTTTTACTCGCTATTTTACTCGTTTATTTTAATATCTACTGACTATTATTCTCAACTTTCAAGGGGCTGTGATTCAAAACAGGTATAACTTTATTGATCCTGCTTTAATAATTCAGCAGTTTCTACAGCTTCAAAAATAGCTAGTTTAATACCTTCAGAGTAGTCATCTTCATATAAAATGGAGATAATTATTTTATGTAGCAAATCTTTATCAATCACATTGTCGGCTACCCAAACGGCAATGTTCTCCATATCTCTTACAAAACGCTTCACGATATAGTCAAAACCATTTAGCTCAAGAAAATACGCACCTAAAGCTAGCGATGAACGTTTATTACCATCAGTAAAGGCATGATGCTTGTTAATAGAAAAAACCAAATGGGTTAGTTTATCTTCTATTTCTGGGTAGTAGTCATCATTTTGGATATGCTCAAGTGGACTTTCTAATTGCCCGATGTCTTTTGTGCCAGACAACCCCCCTGAGTTCTCAATTACCCAATCGTGGGTATGTACAGCATGGCCTATATCAAAATATAGAAATCGCATAGTGTCCGTCATATCAACGATCCTTCAAGCGTTTAAATACCGCTAGCGTATCAGGATCACTTAGTTGCTCTTCTAACGATTTACTCTTTTCTCCCAGAAAACGCTCAAAATCCCCTTCTGGAACAGACTGAATATAAGCTTCAAGTTTTTCATGCAGAGCATCTCGAAAGCATAAATCACGACTAGCCATTTTAGTTCTAGCATCCAAAATCAAAGGTCTGAATAGAGGGTGCTTCTCAAAACCAAGAAATAATCCCTCCGCTTCTTTTTGAGTAAGTTTCTGCCCTTTAGCTTCGCTAGCTTTTTCAAGTTCATAAGCAATACCCGATTCAAAACTAGCAATAAGGTTAAGTACCTCTGAATACATTGTTTCTCGGATATTATCTTTTGCTGCTAAATTCAAAACCTTTTTATATTCAGTCGCATTTTCATGGAAAATACTTTTATAGATTAAATTAGTGAAACGGGCATATTTCCAATGGTTACCTTCCACAAAATTATCTAACGCATTTGTAAACTGACGACGATAATTTTCTTCTTGAAATGCAGCTAGTAAATAAGTTTCATCTCGCTGATTGATATGCTTGGTATGTCCACCAGCACGTTCAGCCATGACATCTAGAACAATATCAAGTACTCTGGAACGAAGCAGGCGTGCAGGTTCACTTTCGGTTAAGAGCATTCCAAGGTTTAGTACCGCCCGAAATGTAAATACACCTAGAATACTCGTTTTGGTACCGTCATAGATGTCGGTACCATAGTTCAATGCCTTGAATTCTTTAAGTTTGGTACCTTTTAAAAGATGATAACCATTATTTTTAAGTTCATCAGCATAACTAGCCAAATAACGCTCAATTGTACGATCACTAATATCAAATAGCCCCATAACCTGTTGCTTAGTGAACACTGTTTCCTCTTGAAACAGAACGCCTCCTAAAGCGAGGTGTTGCTCAGCCTGCTGTAAAGCATAACGATTGTTGAGAATATTTTGGCGATCGTGAAGTGATTCTGTTAAATCTTTATTCATAACTTATCCTTTTCTTCGTTAGCATCACTATCATTCAAAAATCCATGTAATTGTTTAAGTTTGAGTAACAACTCATCGAAAGTGATTATTTGTACATTTTTAGAATTACGACGATATAGCTCAAATGATTTTCGCTCATCTTCATCACTTGGCATGGTGCCGATGATCAAAACACAATGAACGGCATAAGATTCTATATCGTAAATTCTATTATTATTTTTTATCGACGCGATATTTTGTTGTAGTTGATAACACTGATCTAAAACTTGAGTTACAGAGCCCGTTAGCTCGGTTGATGCACAATACACTGCACCTCGGTAAGCTGTTTTATTAAGTAATACTGATGAGGGCTTTTTAATCTCTATAAGCGCGAGGTTATTGCTAACGCCATTCTTAATTAAATAATCGGTAATCTTTTCGCCATCACCAGACAAGCGTTTACCGCCAACACTGGCTTGATCTGATATTTTTATCGCTGGGTAACCAAAGGCAAGGCTCAATATAAATGGGTTTTCATTAAATAAGCGCTGCCATGTATCTTCCTTGGTTTTTTTAGTCAGTAACTCCTCATAAGAAGAAATTAGCCGTTCTAAAGAAACAAGTTCAATATCATTTTTTAACTTTGTTAACGTTACAGGATCAGTTTGTTTAACCGTCGATTTGTCTTCCACGACTAAACTCATTGCAGCCTGTTTATCGGTATCGTTTATCTTAATCCGGAGCATTTTACTAATAGCATCATTATCCGTGGGTAGTATTCTTTGTTCATTTCCCAATCGATAGGCTAACAAGTTATATATTGTCGCTGTTTTAGTTGCTTGAGCTGCTTGTCTCGCTCTTCGTGTGATACGGTCACAATTACGGCGCATTTCATCAAAATCACTCGCATTTAAATTAAATAAGTCGCGATTAAAGTCCCAACCTGTTTTTTCTTGTCCAATCCATATTTGATTAAAATCTGTTTGCTCTTCTATTGCCGAAATAATAAAGCGGTAATCTTTTATTAAACCTAATCCATAGCGTAGGTCTTTAATAAATCCACTTGGTAAGAGCTGTAAGCAATTAACAACCTCCTCTTTAGTATAAGGCGCTGAATTATAGCCAAAATCAACGTCCAGTATAATTGATTCAATCTGATCGTATTTTTGCTTTAAATAATTAGGATATGTAGGTAAGGTAATAATAGGGGTTATGGATATAGTTCCATCTTGACCGCTAAAAGTTGCGATACTTTTTCGATGTTGGCTAGGTTTTTCTGTACCTTTACCGGCTATTTCTAATTCAGCTTGAGTTGGTAGAAAAAACACTTCTGTACAGTTTGGAAAAACTTCTTCGAGTTCAATGTTTAGTTTTTCTGGGCTGAAATTTTCGGGTAAAAACCTAGCCATAGTATTTCCTTATAGCTTACCTTTAAAGTCTGAGTTCTACGATTATTTTGGCGCGGGAACACGAAAGTCTTTCATTAATAGGCTTGAGTTATTCTGGTAAATTCAGAATAACTCAAGCCTAAATAGTATGAAACTATTTTGTAAGATATGAATCTTTATTATCCAAAGTGATACTTTCTTGTCAATTTACACGGCCAATCATAACACTTTGATTTTATTCAACCGTAACTGATTTTGCTAAGTTACGTGGTTGATCAACGTCGGTGCCTTTAATGACCGCTACGTAGTACGAAAGTAACTGTAGTGGGATTGTATATACAACTGGCGCTATCACGTCATCAACATGATTTACGTTGATAACACGCATGGTTTCGTCTGACTCAAAGTGTGAGTCTTTATCAGCGAATACATAGATGATGCCGCCGCGAGCACGGACTTCTTCTACGTTTGATTTAAGCTTTTCAAGCAATTCGTTGTTTGGTGCTACAACAATAATTGGCATGTCTGCGTCAATCAATGCTAATGGACCATGTTTAAGCTCACCTGCTGCATAGGCTTCTGCGTGAATGTATGAAATCTCTTTAAGCTTAAGTGCGCCTTCCATTGCGATTGGGTATTGCGACCCGCGACCTAAAAACAGTGAGTGGTGTTTATCAGCAAACTCTTCTGCAAGGTCTGCAATGCCATCAGCCAATAGTAGCGTTTCTTCTAATTTAGCTGGAAGCAATTTAATAGCGTTAACAATCGTACTTTGATCTAAGCCTTTCTCTTGCGCAATAGACGCAGTAAGCATTAACAAACCAACAAGCTGTGTAGTAAATGCTTTAGTAGAGGCTACACCAATTTCAGCACCGGCTTTGGTCATAAAGGCAAGGTCTGATTCGCGTACTAGTGATGAGCCAGGTACGTTACAAATGGTCATTGATGCCATGTAACCTTGCTGTTTTGCTAAACGCAGTGCTGCTAAAGTATCAGCCGTTTCACCCGATTGAGAAATAGTAACCAGTAAGCTGTTTTCATGTACAAACGACTGGCGGTAACGGAACTCAGAGGCAATTTCTACGTTACAGCTAACACCTGCAAATTGCTCAAGCCAGTAGCGGGCAACCATACCTGAGTGGTAAGACGTACCACAGGCAATAATTTGTACGTGTTTTACGTCTTTAAATATTTGCTGAGCGCTTTCACCAAAGGCATCAATCGCTACGCGGTCGTCGTTTAAACGTCCTTCAAGGGTGTTACGTACAGCAAGTGGCTGTTCGTAAATCTCTTTAAGCATGTAGTGACGGTATTCACCTTTACCTGATGCATCTTGTGTGATGTTTGATTCAATGACTTCACGTTCAACGGCATTGCCGTCTACATCAAAAATTTCCACACTGTTACGGGTGATACGCGCTACATCACCTTCTTCAAGGTAGATAAAGGTACGAGTTACTGGTAATAATGCTAATTGGTCAGAGGCAATAAAGTTTTCGCCAAGACCTAAGCCAATAACTAATGGACTGCCTGAACGGGCAACAATAATTTCGTTATCGTTGGCTTTATCAAATACTACTGTACCAAATGCGCCATCAAACTGCTTAACCGCAGCTTGTACTGATGCAAGTAAAGTGGTGTGTTGCTGGCGAAGTTGATGAATTAAATGCACCATTACTTCGGTGTCGGTATCTGATAAAAACTCGTAACCATCGCCTTTCAGCGCTTCACGTAAGCTGGCGTGGTTTTCAATAATACCATTGTGCACTAAGGCAATTTCGCTGTTTGAAATATGCGGGTGCGCGTTTGCTTTCGTCACGCCGCCGTGAGTTGCCCAGCGAGTGTGTGCAATACCGGTAGTACCTTTTACGCCAGCTTCATCAAGCGCGTTTTCAAGGTTAACTACTTTACCCACTGCTTTTACGGTATTAAGTGTATTACCATCTAAAAGTGCCACACCAGCTGAGTCGTAACCACGGTATTCAAGGCGCTTAAGGCCTTCAACTAAAATTTTATTTACTGGGCGTTCTGCAACTGCCCCAACTATTCCACACATAATTTCTCCTTTTGTACATGCCAAAGCGTCAACTTTGGGTTTGTATGTGTTGTTTAATATTTAAATGAACATCACAGGTGTTGTCGGCCTGTAATAAACACGAATTTTATAGCTCAGCGCAGATCAACTGCACACCACACGCTTGTATTGCTTGGCGAGTATCGAGTGCTAAGTTGCTGTCGGTGATAAGCGTAGTCACTTGCTGCCAAGGTAATTCTAAATTAGGGATTTTTCGGCCGATTTTTTCTGACTCCACCAGCACTATAACTTCACGAGCAGCGCCCGCCATAACTTGGCTTAGGCCTACAAGTTCATTAAAGGTAGTGGTACCACGCTCAACATCAATGCCATCTGCACCAATAAATAGCTGATCAAAATCATAAGAACGTAAAACACTCTCTGCAACCTGCCCCTGAAACGACTCAGAATGCGGGTCCCACGTACCACCGGTCATCAAAAGTGTTGGCTCGTTTTCCAGCGCCAATAAGCGATTAGCCACTTTAATTGCATTAGTCATCACCACTAAACCGCGCTTATTACCCAGTTCAGGGATCATTGCTGCTGTAGTACGACCACTGTCGATAATAATGCGGTTATGATCTTTGATTAGTGCTGCTGCGGCTTTTGCAATCGCCACTTTACGTTTTGAATCAATATCATCGCTTACAATTTCTTGCGGCAATGCTATCGCGCCACCATAGCGGCGCAGTAATAGTCCGCTTTTTTCAAGCGCTGTTAAGTCTTTACGAATGGTTACTTCAGAGGTTTGAAACTGCTCAGCTAAAATATCTACGGCTACTTCACCTAACTCATTAACTTGAGTAAGAATAAGGTGACGACGTTGCTGGGTGTTTCGTTTAGTCATTAAGCAAACCATTTAAGTTTCGTTTCGAAAGTTATGGGATTTTAAACGAAACTATAAAAATGGCAAGGTGTAGATCAAAAAAAGCGCAATATGCGCTTTTAATTGGTCAGGGAAATTTTATTGAGGATTTAGCAATTCTCCACTCAAAATACATTTAACAATGGCATGCTGTCGGTTTGTACTGTTTGTCTTTCTAATACAATTTGTTAAATGGAAATCAACGGTTCTTTGGCTAATGCTGAGTATTTGGCTGATCTCCCAAGAGGTCTTTCCAATAGAAGCCCAACGAATACATTCTTTTTCACGTCGCGTAATTTTTACAGCCTCAAGATTTGTTGAGCGTCGATAAGCTTCAAATATTTCAACTAAAAAAATTCGCCAATAATCCCCTAGCATTTTCACTTTACGAGGTTCAGCGCCTAAATTTGACAATTCCAACACTAGACAAGCAAATTTATTTTTATGTAAACCCGTAGGAATTATTAATACCGACTCAAAGCTGCCAATTAACTCACTAAGCTGAATTGCTCTTGTTTCATTTAAGCAATAATGAAGCAACCCCTTACGGGAATGAACATCATTCAAAAAAGAGTCATCAAGTTCACCGAAATAATGAGTATTAAACTTAAATAAATCAGAGAAATCAAAAATAATAAACCCTGCTTGAACATAGCTATAACAATTTTTTATATCTTCAAAAAAACCATTAAAGCTATGTATTGAGTTTATAAGCTCAATTCTAGAATGTAGTTCATTCATATTTATCATATGCAAAACTCGATTTAGACTCATCTTTACAGAGTATAGGAAATACGACACAAGAAGAACTTGGCGAGTCATTACCAATAATTTGAGTGTTAATACCTATGTACGAGTCAGCGGAATATATTACTGTTAAGAAAGTAAAAATAGCTGTATAGATAAATGATGCCTTATATATATTATTCATCGTGGTGTAGCCCCTAATTCATGTTGTAGTTATATTGTTCACATTAAATTTGAGCTACACGATAGATTTTATCAATAATAATGAGATAACTTTTCTATAACTTTACAAAAACAAAATATAACCTATTGAATGTTAATGGAAATAATTTCACTAGTTCTACCACCTAAACTTTCAACGATAATTAAACCATTCACCTTGTCCACATAAAACCTTGGTCTAATCACACTAAAGTCAAACGTTTTTGACTTTAGGCTAGAAGTATCCACATCATTTAAGTCTATTTCATAGAAGGTTGTATTTATCAAATTATGATTACTCCATAATACTTTACCGTTTATTACAGCCCAATTCGTGTTTGTCTCAGTGGACATGCTTACCGGCATTGGAGTCATCGTTTCTTCATTCGCATCAAACCGTGATAACCTCCCCGTATTATCACCTAATACATATCCCCCTTCAAATTGTCGAATAAAGCGGTAACCTTTAAAGATAAGGTTTTTAGTTTTTTCTTCAATAACATACTCAAATACTTGCCATTCACCATTACTTTTTCGCGTATATAGAATGGATTTTTCATTTAATGAAAGAGTAACATCGCCAATCAACTCATCAGCCTTAGAGAGGTATGTCAGGCTATTATCAAACGTATTAAGAATTGTTATGCGGTCTTGAAGCTTTAATAATACATATTGTCCAGACAGAGAGGCGCCGAGCAACTCTAGTGGGTTTTCAGTGCTCATTAGTGTTGCTTTTTTCGTAACCTTACTTTTTTCATAAAAAATTAAGGAGCTAACACCTCCCTCATTTATTACCGTCCAGATTTTGTTACCTAAAGGTTGATACGCAATAATGCTACTATCTTGCTCAGGTTGTTTTTTTTGAATCATTTCAACATTTTTAAAATCACTTAATGGCAGCTTTTTCTCTATCAGAGTATTGATAATATCATTATCTCTGATAGCTAATAGTGTATTTGGGGTTACTCGTTCTAATGCGATAAGGCCTTTGTTTTTATCGATAATAATATTTGAATCACCTGTTTTAACATTTATTTTAGCTAGCTTTTTATCATCTAATAAAATGATATGCTCATCATCAAGCCAATGAACATCATAGATAGTTGTATTTTGATCATGGTGAAAAAGAGTTCTGCCAGTCTTTAAATCGTGTACTCGAATAGAATTACGCTTACTACCCAAATAAATTCGCAGTACAACCAACTTACCAGAGTCTGGAGAAATATCCGCACGACTATCATGAAATCCTTTTTGAGGAACAGAAGTAATCTCTTCAAGCAAGCCTTTTTCAGAGTTGAATTTATAGATAAGTAATGCACTTTGCTGATCTTTTTGCCCAGAAAAATAAATTACGTCATTTTCATTTTTGTCGATAAACACATCTGTGATGAAATAAAAATCAGCTACTAACGTACCTACTCCATGCGCTTTATTTGTTAGATCTATCTGCTTTAATAAAGCAATATCACCTAAATTATCGGAAAAGTACAAGCGCTCCCCATCATTAGAGAAAACCAAACCTGTAGGCAGGGTTGTATTATCTACAAGCACCTCTATAGTCTCTGTTTTCTGGTCTTTTAAATAAATATGATAATTCTTTTCATGACTTAATTTACTAGTGAATGCAATGTATCGACCTTCACTGGAGGCTGCAAAGGCTTTTTTGTCTGAGACGACAGTATTTACCACCCTAGCAGTAACTGAAACTTCATCGACATTGTATTTAAATAAAAGATAAGCTAACGAAAGAAAAAGAATCGCTATTGCAATAAGGTAAAAATAGACCTTAGCTTTTTTAACATTCTTGTGCTCTGTTTTTTCTATACTTGTTTGTTTTTCTTCTATAGGGGAAGGAATTGTTGATACAGGACAAATTAATTTATATCCACGTTTAGAGAGCGATTGAAGATACTTAGGATCTTTATAATCATCATTCAAAATTATGCGAAGTTTACTTATAATTCGCCTTACTGCGGCATCAGAAACACAGCGGTCTTTCCATAAGTTATCATGCAATTCATCCATTGAAATATAACGCTCATGATGCTCAATAAAATACATCAATACGGCAAATACTTTTGGTTCAAGTACAACTAACTGCTCATTAATTTGAAGAGACATCTCTTCAGTGTCCAAACAGTACTCACCAAATTTAATCAACATAGCATTTGCCACTTACAAACCTTAACAGTCCCTTAACGTTCATTATAATAACGTACTGCAATAGTAATTACCATAAAGTTAATGCATTGATTTAAATGAAAGTTACATTTTGGTTACGTAGATATCATCGCTTAATTATTGCAAAAAAAAAACGACCTTATACGCTCAATTTTAACCCCAACATTATAAGGTACAAGCAATGCAGAACAGCATAAAAAATGAAAAACATGCCATAGCAGCCCACAGAACAAATGATGGATTAATAGAAATCACCAATCTTGAGTTACTTGATGCGTTTGTTGGAGGATTTATAAGCCCTGAAGAAGTTTATTGTCACGTGAGTGATAATGATGAGAAATCTACAACCACGACAAGCCAAGAAGGCATCAGTTAATGAATACTGAAACTTGCAAGCCGTATAAACCAAAACTGAAGCGTTTGGGTGAAAAAAGAGCTCTAATCTCTTTATCGAACCTCGAAGACTGGTGTGAAGAAATGTGCCTTGCGTTTGATAGGGATGTTCTTAATCAAAACTCAAGCTCCAACAAAACCCTACATTGGTTGTTTAATGCCTATCCTCTTATTTTAGCCTACCAAGGAAAAACACAAGAAAGTGAATTGTTTTTACACAGAGTAATAACTTATTGGTCAGATAAATTTTTACAGGATAAAAACAATCAAAATCTTATCAACTTAATAGATCCCACAATCAACTTATTACGTCTTTATAAACTGACAAATAAACACTCAGCATTCCTAAAGCTGATGGGTGAAGCCGCTATTCTAGATAATACAGGCAAAGCAAAACTAGGGCCTATAAGTGTAAACAAAGAAATACTAGGTGAGCAATGGAATACATTGTATGTAGCTACACTCGATGAAACTTTAAAACATTACCTCTTAAAATCAAAATATAATGAAGTTCTTAAACTTAAAGAAACGATACCGCAATATTACAGGGAAAAAAATTTATATATAGAAGCTGAAATTGTAGCCCTAATCAGCTTAGAAAGATTTGAAAACGCAATGCAACTTTGCTGGCGTCAAATAAATAAAAGTACGTGTATAAAAAGTGGCGTATATAGCTATCGTTTATATGAAGCTTTCAAATCTATGGGGCTAGCAGTTAAAGCTGAAACAGTAATGAAACACTTAATTTCAAATATGGAAAAGACCCCCTTAGATTCTTTGTCTAAACTAAATTTCTCTTCATGTATTATCGAGGAAAAAAAGCTATCTATTGAATCTCTATTAGTAAAAAAAACACTGAATCAATATGAAAATATAAAAGATGAATTTAATTACGGGATGACTCTTTGTAATTTGCAATCTAATCACCCAACTAATCAAAATAAAGAAAAAATACTTAAACTATATGAGAAAACGGATTATAAAATATTAAAAAATAGAATTGAAATTTTATTTAACATCAAAAACAAAAAAAAACCGACTTCGAACGTTTGGCTACCTAAAATATCAAACCATTTAAATGAGATTATTGTATAAACCTCGTAGTTATTACAGTTATCTATTTCTTTTTTTAAGCTCATACTAACTTCACCCCATTAAGGGGAAACAACAATTTAAAGGAGCATAAAATGAGCAATAAATTTGAAAATATAGAAAGTGAAGAAATCAAGCTAAATGAGTTAGGTGAAGTAGAGCTAAGTGAAGAACTTACAGATGCTGTTGCAGGCGGTTTCTCTCCAGAAGAAGAAGACGAAGAAGGTGATACAGGCTGTGGTAACACTATAAATGGCAGCTGTGCTGCTCAAAAAGAGCTGTAACTATCACGCAGACTACTTCTTCATAAAGGTAGTCTGCGCAAGCAAAACAATAGGGGGAAAAATGACAACTTCAATAGATCAGATTAAAGGTTTTTCTAAACAACAATTAGTAAACAGCCTCAGTAATGAAAAGTTTCAACTCATTATTTTTCCAACAGAGCAATGCAACTTTCGCTGTGTATATTGTTATGAGGATTTTAAAATAGGAAAAATGCCTCGTTGGTTAGTTGATGCAACTAAAGTTTTAATCAAAAACAAAATGCCTAAGTTAGAGTTTTTATCTTTAAGTTGGTTCGGCGGTGAGCCTTTATTAGCAAAAGAGATACTTTTTGAAATTGCTGAATATAGTCAGTCATTAGCTAAGGAAAACGGCTGTAAAGTCTATGGTGATTTAACAACTAACGGCTTTCTCCTTGATATAAAAACATTAACAAGACTTGTTGAGCTAAAGCAAAATAGCTTTCAAATATCCATAGACGGTGACAAGGAATCACACGACACAACTCGCTTAACTCGTAACGGGAAAGGTAGCTTTGACAAAATATGGGGACGCTTATTAGCTGCATCTGCAACAGATCTTGATTTTCATATAACCCTAAGGATTCATATTACCGACTTAAACCATGAAAGTGTTTTAAGCTTTTGTGAGCGTTATGATAAAGAACTTAAGGAAGATAGTCGATTCAGATTATTTTTTAAAGAAATTTCTAACTTAGGTGGTGACAATCAAGAAAAAATAAATGGCCTAATATCAAGAAAATCTGCAAAAGTATTAGCAAAAGAGCTCACAGAACGTTATTCAGGTAATAGCAAAAAAATAAATGAACTAGGTCATTACATCTGCTACGCAGGAAAGCCTAATTCATTAGGAATTAGAGCCAATGGTAATATCAATAAGTGTACCGTTGCTTTAGATGATGACAGAAACAATATTGGTAAAATTAATCCTGATGGCACACTAACATTGAACAATGAAAAATTTAGTACCTGGATAAAAGGCTTTACGACTCTTGATAGCTGGCAAATGGGTTGCCCGCTAAGCTATATGAATAACAATAGTGTTGTTGGTGACATTGCTATTAAAAAAGTTAGCTAGCTTATGTCTATTGTTAATATGTTCAGAAAAGAAGCCCTTAGAAATCAGTACAAGTCTAGTGATATAGGGAAGTCGCTTATAAAACAGCCTAAAATTATAAATAATTCTATTTCAGCTTTAATCGCAATTTTCGTATTTAGCTTTTTAGTTATTAATGTTCTAACTTTATCAACAAAAAGAAGTCTTGACGCCAAGGTCTCATCTGAACACTATACCCCGCTTATTTATAATGAAGTAGTGGTTATAAATAAGCACTTTGCGATAGATGGTGAGAGCGTTAAAAAAAATCAACAGCTACTTACTATCTCTAAGTTTGATAGTAATAGTAAGTTAGAAAAAGAGGTTATTCGCTCTCCTTCCGATGGTTTGTTTTTTCATTCTTTAATCGAAAAAAATATAATACAACCATTTGAACCTCTTGGTTACGTTTTAAGTACCACTTCAGAAAATGAGTTATCTTTTTGGATTTCTAGCAATAAAAATATGAGTATTAATGTAAAGGATAAAATTACCTTAATCGTCAATAATGATGAATTAAAAGGTATAGTCACTATGGTTATTGGTAGTAATAAAAATAATAAAGAACAAAAAATACATTTAAAACTAGAAACTAACAATTATTCAAAACTGTCACCTAACGCAGATATAAAAATACTACTCACTCAGCAATCAGAAAAAGCCCTTAACTTAATTAAATAGTGAAATTTAAATGCGTCTCACAGACTACATTGACTTTAAACCATCAAAACTACCTCTTTTCTTACAAAGTGAAGTAGCTGAATGTGGTATCACATGTATAGCTATGATTGCTTTTTATCATGGTTATAAAGTAAACATGCTTGCTATGCGACAACGTTACCCCGTTGGTACTCAAGGAATAACAGTTAAGCACATTTTAAAAATTGCAGATGATATTGGCCTATCTGGGCGAGTATTAAAATTAGAGCTTGGACAGCTATCTAAGCTAAGGGGACCTGCAATATTGCATTGGAACTTTAATCACTTTGTTACGCTTGCTTCAGTAAATAGAACTGGCATTGTTATCCATGATCCCGCAAAAGGAAAAGTTAAACTAGATTGGCAACAAGTCTCTGAAGCATTTACCGGTATTGCAATCGAGTTAACTCCAACACCTGCATTTACTGTAGCCGATGAACGAGTGAAGATGCCGCTCAGAGCATTCATTGGCAATATTGAAGGACTCGCATCCTCATTATTTAAGATATTCGTTGTCGCCTTGATTCTGCAATGCTTCCTCTTAATATCCCCCTACTATATTAGAATTGTGATAGATCATGGAATTCCACTCTCCGATAGTGGAATGTTAATATGGTTGCTAATCGCATTTATTGCCGTCACCTTACTAACAACTTTTAGCAATATTATTCGCTCTGCTGCAATTTTATACTTAGACAAAAATTTGGGCTTTCAAGTAAAAGCGAACATCCAGCGACACCTATTACATTTACCCCTTTCGTTTTTTGAATCTCGCCATGTTGGCGATATTAAATCTAGGTTTGAAGCATTTAATGAAGTCCAAAGAATGATAAGTCGTGGTTTTATTTCTGCCATTGTCGAAGGCTTGCTAGGCATAACAACTTTAATCATTATGTATACTTACTCACCAGCTCTTGCTTTAGTATCTTTATCATTCCTCTTATTCACATTATTGCTTAGGTTATATTTAACCAACAAAGAAAATAAGCATTTAGAGCAAGTTTTATCTAAACAAGCAAAAGAAAACAGTCATTTTTTAGAAACTATCAGAGCAATTATGCCCATAAAATGCTATGTAAAAGAAAGTACCCGACTTTCTTCATGGCTCAATTTATTTGCAGATACTACAAATGAAAATATTAAACGTGAAAAGGTCACGATTACTGCAGAAATTAGCCAAGATTTAGTAAGTAAAATAGAGTATCTAATTGTTATATTTATTGGCGCGACATTAATAATCAATAAAGAATTTACTATAGGGATGTTTATTGCTTTCCTAGCTTATAGACAACAATTTTCGAGCAGCACACAAACTCTGGTAGATCATATATTTAAGTTCAAGTTAGCCTCAACTTATTTACGGAGAATGTCTGATATAGTGATGCAAAACCAAGAGCAAGAAAATACCTCACTGACAATAACCAAAGAACAAGCAAAAGGCCACATTGAAGTACGCGACCTGCATTTTCGATATTCAACATCCTCTCCTTGGTTATTTAAAGGAATAAACTTTAAAATTGATGCCGGAGAATCGGTGGCTATCATAGGTCGCTCTGGGTTGGGTAAATCATCGCTCCTAAAATTAATGACTGGATTAATCAAAGCAGAGCGAGGTGATTACTTGTTAGATGGACACTCGATAAAAATGCTTGGCATGAGAAACTTTCGCTCAATGTGTGCAACGGTAATGCAGAATGATCAATTACTAAATGGTTCCTTAATTGAAAATATCTGCTTCTTTGAGCCAAAACCTGATCTAGATAAAATCACAGAAGCCATTAAAGGTGCTGCTATATGGCATGAGATTCAAAGCATGCCTATGGGTTTACACACTCAAGTTGGTGATTTAGGTAGCTCATTGTCAGGTGGTCAAAAACAAAGATTGCTTTTGGCAAGAGCGCTTTACAGTCAACCAATCATTTTATTTTTAGACGAAGCAACAAGCCACCTTGATGCTGCTACTGAATTGCAAGTAAATAAATATTTAAAATCAAAAAAAATAACTAGGGTCAGTGTTGCTCATAGGCAAGAGACAATACAAGCAGCAGATAGAATAATTGATCTCGAAGAATTAATTAAGAACCAAACGTTAGCCCAAGCTGTGTGATTAAATACCATGGTAAGAATAACAAAAGGAATAACTATGAAATTTACATCCAAACTAATCTATCAAGGGTTGATAGGTTTATCTGTCGTTATGCTTATCTCTGGCTGGCAATTAGGCTTTGCAGATAATGCCGAAGTTATATCAAAAGACTCTGTCACCATTGCGAAGGTTGAGCGCGGTGATTTTTCAATTAAGGTTGATGGCTATGGTTCATTGCAATCAATCAATAAACGACTTCTCACAGCCACAAGTAATGCGGTGGTTGACGAAATAAAACTAAAAGCGGGTGCTGTGGTTAACCATGACACAGTGATCCTCACTTTAAATAACCCCGAGCTAGAAAGTAAGCTCCGCTTGGCGTTAGCAAAGCTTAAAAATGCCAAAACCCAAAAACGGCAAACCGTATTACTGCAACAGCGTGAGTTGTTAAATAACGAGTCAACCGTGTCAGAGCTAAAAGCACAATCTGAAATAGCCATGCTGCAAGTTGAAGCAGAACGTACACTGGCTAAATCAGGTATTGTATCGGGGATCAGCGCGAAGAAAAATGAGCTCGAAGCCAAACAGCTATCAAAGCGTATTAACCTTGAAGAATCTAAGCTTGATAAATTAGCACAGATGCAAAAAGAGTCGCTTTCAATTCAAGATGACTTAATAGCCCAAGCGCAAGACGAGTTTGATGTCGCCAAATTAATGGTAGAGCAACTTTCAGTTAAAGCGGGAATGAATGGTGTTATTCAACGCTTGCCTTTAAGTTTAGGGCAAAGTGTCAGTGCTGGCTCTGAACTGGCACTAATAGGGAGCCTCTCCCCTCTAGTTGGTGAAATAAAAGTACCGCAAATTCAAGCTCATTTAATTCAAATAGGTATGACAGCCCAAATTAGCACGTTGAATGACCAGGTGCGCGGCCAAGTAGTGCGTGTAGATCCTGTGATCAGCGACGGTGCTGTACAAATTGATATTGAGCTCGAGGTTTCTGAATCAGACACCATGAAACCCATGCAACAAGTAGATGCGACTATTTTTGCCGATGTACAAAAAGAGGTGAATTATATAAAACAACCAACAGGTGCAAGCGAAGGCAGTCATGGCTCATTATTTAAACTCACAATGGATAACAAAGCCGTTAAAGTTGAAGTGCAATATGGCAAAGCATCTGGCCAGCTCATCCAAGTGTTGTCAGGACTTGAGCCTGGTGAACAAGTCATTATTTCTACATTAGATATCCCCGCTGAAACAACAACAATAAAAATTGCTGGTTAAGGAAGAATAATATGAATACTGAAATTTTAAGAGTTAATAACCTAAGCAAGTCTTTTTCTAATGGCGAACAAGTCAGTCAAATTTTAAAAGGGATTAGCTTTACCGTGTACGACGGCGAGTTTATTTCTATTTCTGGGCCTTCTGGTTGCGGCAAGTCAACACTCCTTAACATTATGGGGCTGCTCGACACCCCTCAAAGTGGTGAATATTACATTGACGGTTTACTCGTCTCTGATATGGACTCAAACCAACGTGCGAAAGTACGCGGTAATCGCATTGGCTTTGTGTTTCAATCGTTTAACTTAATTGATGAAATGACCGTACTTGAAAATGTCGCTTTACCATTAAAATATCGGGGAGACTCGCTATCTTCACGTCACGCAAGAGCGTTAGATTGCCTAGAAAAAGTAGGTTTGGCTGATAAAGCTGATTTACATCCGAATCAAATTTCTGGTGGTCAACAACAACGCGTATCGATTGCACGCGCACTAGCTGGCGATTCTGGCATCATGCTGGTCGATGAGCCCACAGGTAACTTAGACTCAAAAAACGGCGATGCAATCATGGCGTTAATAAAAGATCTTAATCAGCAAGGCACCACCATTGTATTGGTTACCCATGATCCCCGTTATGCCGATATGGCTACGCGCAATATCCAGTTAAGAGACGGTACTGTAGTTGCCCAAAACGATGAACTCGTGCCAAGCACACCTGCAAATGTAGAACAGGTTGCTCAGTCATGTTAAAAACTGCCTACAATACTTTTAAACGTGCCAAACAATACTATTTCACCACCGTTTTTACACTGGCACTTACACTGTCCATGGTGCTTAGTTCATTTAGCTTGGTTGATCTAGTGTTTTTCGCCCCACTACCTTATCAGCAGAGCGATAACTTATATTTGCTTGAAGGCACAATTAATTCTAAAGGTTATTCAGGGCCCGCTAGTAACTCAAAAATAATGAGCTACATACAGAGTGAAAATACCGTTTTTACTGATGTTGCTGCTTACCATCGATGGACTGACTACAAGCTACTAGATAAACCAACAAGACCTGCTGTGGACGTAATACTTGCCACACATAATTTATTTGATCTACTCGGCGTACAACCCAAACTTGGTCGGTTATTTAACAAAACAGAAGCACTCGGTACTCAGCAAATGTCGGTCGTATTAGGCTACCGCGCTTGGCAAACCCACTATAGTGGTGACCCGAATATTGTTGGTAAAAAAATACAGCTCAATCAACGTCGCTTTACCGTTGTTGGTGTCGCCCCCGATGATCTTATATTACCCACTTATAGCAATATAAATGATGCAATATGGCTTCCTATTGATGCAGACGAAGCTTTTAACCCTAAAACATCTAACGGTTTCATGGGCGCGTATAAGAGTGTTGTTAGATTTAAGCCCACAGCCTCAGAGCAAGAGATCACGGAACAATTAGCTGACTTATCACTTAAAGGTGCACAGTTACATGCCGCTGATATTTTAAAAGATTTTACTGTCAATGCGCGTGTTATTGCATTTAATGATGCACTTAGGGGTGACAGCGGTAAAATTGTATTAATGCTATTATTGGGTGTGTGCTTATTAATGCTCATTGCACTTATCAACCTTTCTAGTATGCAGCTCGCTAAAGCCATTACGCGCATCAAACCCCTTGCAATCAGCTTTGCATTTGGGGCAAGCAAAAAACAACTAATTATTGAAACGTTAAAACACAATATTTTACTTATTAGTATTGCAGTGTTACTTGCTTTAACACTTACTCAAATCGGCTTTATCGTTATTCAAAACCTAGCAGCTGACGCCATTCAACGTTTAGACACGCTTTCTCTTAGCTTTAATACTTTGTTATTTTCAGCTTTTCTAATTATTAGTATTGCCTCACTCTATTCATTTATAGAACTTAGTGTAGTGAAAGAGCAAAACTTAATGAGCAGCCTACAAAGCAGCGGTAAAGGCACGGGCAAGCAAATGAGTTCAGCCACCAGCCATTTACTTGTTGGTCTGCAAATTTTGTTTTCGTTTTTAGTATTAACCACTGCTAGCCACGTAGTTTTAGTAACACTTTCGGAAGCACTCAGAGATAACGGACTGGATACAGAAGGTAAATATTCATTAACAATAAACTATAGTAATGTCGATAAATCCGGCGAACGTATTAATTTACACAAAGCAATTAACCAAAGGTTGCTGGCGCTTAACAATGTGAGCAGCTTAGCTGTGTCATCCGAAATGAGGCTGCCAAAAACGGTTAATGTCAATCAAATATATAACGAAGCTGGACAGTATATTGCCCAAGCACGTAATAGCTTAGTAACTGCCAATTACTTTACTGAACTTAACTTAACGATAACGGGTAATGGCTTTGCCAAAGGGGATGAACAACTCGAAAACCCACCGATCATTATCAATCAACGCCTTGCAGATTTACTTAATAAAAACAGTAATGAAGTACTAAACAGTAAAGTGAGTTTTGATAATAAAAAATACTACTCAATCATAGGTATTGTCAGCAACACCTATGTACCGGGCAGCCCTGAAAGTGAAGACTTTGAAGTTTTTACACCTAAAGATTACCCTGGTTGGCAACAATTTACATATTTGATTACTGTTGCTGATGAAAATAATGCAATTGCCCATATTCAACAAGCAGTATTAGAAGTAGATCAACGATTAGACATTAATAACATAGCCTCTTTAACAAGTATGTTTGATGAAAAAAGGCAACGTCACTTAAATGCAGCATGGCTGGCTATTGTGTTGGCATCAACATCGCTGCTGATGGTGTGTATTGGCATAAACGGTATTGTTAGCTATTTAGTTAAAGTGCGCAGATATAGCTTAGGCGTAAAACTTTCTATGGGGGCTGACAATTATAGGTTACTAAAAGAAAGCTTATTAGAACTCATGCAACCCATAATAATGAGCTTAGTGTTAGCCTTTTCGTTGGCATTTTTAATTATAGGCTATTGTATGTCATTACCTGGGGTTGACTTGCCTATAGACTGGTGGTTAACAACGGTCATTTGGCTGGGTTTATTAGCGATATCAGTACTTGCCAGCTTTTTTCCGATCAACCAAACGTTACGACAAGATCCAATAAAGGCATTACGAAATGAGTAAACTTTATCTTATTATAGCGTTATGCTTCATTGCCTCATCATCCGTTGAAGCTATTGAAATAGATAATAGTAAGTGGGCTAATCTCATAGAGTCTACAGGGCAAGAAACTATTTCATTATCACCAAATGGGGAGCTGGTTTTATTTTTACACCAAATTGAATACCCATCTATTGAATATTTATCTCAACAGCGCGTCGCATTAGCTGGTCTGGATTTTTATACTGATTTATCGAGCAGAGTTGATACTGAACAATATAGCCGCGCAACTTTATTTAATCTTGCAACAAACGCTAGAGAAGAAATTAAGATTCTAGAAGGAGTGATTGTCGATTTTAATTGGTCTCCTGATGCTAAAAAAGTCGCATTTTTAATTCAGCAGGGTGCCAATACAAACCTATGGTTGTACGATATAAATAACAATGTATCTAACAAACTAACAGATCTCAATTTATCCACAAGTCTTGGCGGAAGACATCTGCGATGGCTACCTGATGGCCAAAGTATTGTCGTCAAGCAGCGAAATTTGCCAATAAAGACATCTGAATATATACGTAAAAAACCCAATTTGTTGTCATCTGAGCTGCAAAAAGATCAAGGGCGGACCCATCAAAGCTTATTAATAAATGACGAGATGAAGAATCAGTTTACATCTATCAATCAAACCAAATTAGTGAAGATAGACCTCAATGGTAAAGTTTCTACATTAACTAAAAGTGGCTTATTTAATGATTTTTCCGTCTCTCCTGATGGTAAGTATTTACTGTATTCGATGCCACCGAGTGAGCTGTCATCTTATTTACCTTATAAAAAATGGGGGAGCGCTTATAATATCGTTAATATAGAAGAGCCAACTACCACATACAGCTTACCCAATTTAAACGATAAAATTAATCTACCTAAATCTAAAGATAGCGTACCTATTGGCGCTAGGTTAGTTAAATGGCTACCATCAGAAGACTCAACTGTGACTTGGGTCGAAGCGAGTGATAGAGGTGACATGTCTTTAGCTCAAACTTACCATGATCACATCTACAAACTGGTAAGTCCATTTGACGAGAATAAAAAACTGGTGCATCAAGTAAAATGGAGAATTCACGATGTATTATGGGGCGTTTCAGGAATAGGTGTACTTCAAGAATGGCGCTATGATAGCAAACAGGCAAGAACTACCTTAATCAACGCCGAAACTTCTGTGAATTATTTAATCCATGAAAGAGATTATCGTGATAAGTTCAACGACTTTGGTGATCCACAGACTCTCCGTACGCCTGAAGGATATGAAGTTTTAGTTGAACAAGATAATTATTTATTTTTCTTTTCCTCAGGACAAAGTAAAGAAGGTATAAAGCCAATAGCTCAATCCTTTAATACATCGAATCACGTTGTTGAAACTATATTTTTAAGCAATGCTGACAATATAGAAATGCCCCTAAGAATCGCTAATGACACCTTAATAATAGAAAAGCAAAATAATACAAGCGCACCTCAATACTACGCATTAACGAGTAAAGGTTTCAAAAAACAGATTTCACTTTTATCAAGCGAAAATAAAAATAGTTTTGTTAACCAGCCACTTACTATCAATTACAACAGAAGCGATGGATTAAATCTGGTTGGAACGCTGCATTTACCTAACAATTATAAAAGGAATAAATCAGATAAAATCCCTGCTATTTTATGGATTTACCCCGATGAATTTAAAAACAAAAAACTGAGCCAGCAAAATACAGTACGCACGAATTTATTTAGAGAGTTTGATCCGCTAAGTCCCTTGGTATTTCTTCATGACGGTTTTGCCGTTTTCGAATCTCCCTCAATGCCAATCACTTCATTTAATGGGGGAGAGCCTAACGATGACTTCATTAATCAGATTCGTTTAAATGCCGAAGCTGCAGTCAATGCTTTAGAAGATACTGGCTCTATTGATATTCAAAGATTAGTTGTTATGGGGCATTCTTATGGAGCCTTTACTGTGGCTAACTTACTCGCGCATACAGATCTATTCAAAGCTGGTATTGCTCGAAGTGGTGCTTACAATAGGACTCTTACCCCTTTTGGATTTCAGGGTGAAAAACGTAATCTATGGCAAGCAAAGGAAACATATATTAATATATCCCCTCTAATTTATGCGGACAAAATAAATGAGCCTTTATTGTTAGTTCATGGTGAAAGCGATCAAAACTCGGGCACTTACCCAATGCAATCAATGAGAATGTATCAGGCACTAATTGCTAATAAAAAGACGACTCAGCTAATTATGCTTCCGTATGAAGGACATACATATCAAGCTAAAGAAAACCTATCTTACTTGCTCGTTCACCAGTCTGAATGGGTAAAGAAATGGCTAAACACTTCTGAATAATATGCTAAAACTATTTAATCCACGCCAAAAAGAGCTGCTTGAGCAACGCAAAACCGCCCATGAGACTTGCCGCTTGTTTAACAAAAGCCCCAGCAAAGGTAATTTAAAACGCATTAAGAGTTTATTTACTCAATGTGGTGAAGGCGTGATTATTGAGGCAGGCTTCCACTGTGACTATGGCTCGCAATTTGAAATTGGTGATCGTACTTTTATAAACATTAATTGTACGGTGTTAGATGCCCCCATTAGTGAGGGGGCAATTACTATTGGCAGTGATTGTTTAATTGGCCCGAACGTTCAACTATTGGCCGTATCTCATGCAGTCAATCCAGCCGAGCGACTCAATAAAGAGAACTTTGCAGCACCGATTACTATCGGTAATAACGTGTGGATTGGCGCGGGAGTTATTATATTAGCTGGCGTTACCATTGGCGAAAACGCTGTTGTGGGCGCAGGGTCGATAGTGACCAAAGATGTGGCTGCGAACACTGTTGTTGCCGGTAACCCTGCTGTAAGAATTAAAGATATTTAAACTTTACAGCTCAAGTTTGCGAGCAAAAAGCTCGGTTTAAATTCCTGTCGCGGGATAAACCCGCTGCTACCTATCCCCCTCAAATTGTAGGTCGTCATTTATGGCGACAAGAGGCCTCAAGATAAACAAAAGGCCTTGGTGGGTGGTTGTAACTAATTTCTTAACTAACCTGAACCCTGGTTAAGAGATGTACTTACTGTATTGATATTAAAAAACAAATGTATTTCTCTGTCTCCAGCCGGAGACTTTTAGTGATAACAAGGCGAATTTACGCGTCAATAGCGGGCCTATTGCAAGTAAATTCAACGCAGTTAGCGTTAAAAGTAGCCGCTGGAGATAGATTTATTATCCAGAGTTGAGGTTAACTACTCATCGCGTAAAACAAGTGACGGTCGTGTACTTGCAGCTTTATAAGCAAGGCTTGCTACTGTGAGCCAAGTAATAGCTGCTATAACCAATGCAGCCAAAACATAAACCCAGATAGGCTGTCCTATACGGTCGTTAAAACTGCTTAACCAGTTATTCGTTAACCAGTAAGCTAGGGGTATACTTACGAGCAAACTCAATAACACGAGCTTTAAATAAGACACGCTCACGGCTGTTACTAACTGAGTGACTGTTGCCCCCAAAACTTTTTTAATCGCCAACTCTTTTTGCTGTGAAAGCACAGTTTGAGATACTAAGACGGCAAGGCTAATAACAGTTAGCGAAGTGCTCAAAATTAATAACCATTGTGATAACGTTGTTATCCTCTGCTCATTTTTATAATTTTTTGCATAATCATCGCTAAGCCTATTTACTTCGACATCAAGAATTGCAAAGCGCGATTTTAATAAACTGGGGATCTGTGTTTTTAAATCCGTAAAAGAAGCGTTATCACTTAGCTTTATAACTATATTGCTATTACTATTAGGCAAGTAATTTCGGCCAAGATTGAACGATAGCGGTGTCATTTTATGTTTAGCCGAGCCAACTTTTACGTCAGCGACAACACCAACAACCGTGGCATTTAAGTTAGCATCACCATTGCTAAGCGTCATACCGATCACATCCTGCACGGACTCATACCCAGCTAATCTCACCATAGATTCCGTCACTATTAGCGCAATATGCTCAGAACCATCCGCATGCTTTTCAAACCAATCACTTTGATGATCGCGACTAAAGTCTCTACCGGCTAACAATTTAAGTCCCAATGCATCTACCACATCAAAGCTCGTTACAACTGAGGGTGCAACACCATCAACTACCTGGCCATTTGGCCAAGTTAATTGCACACCGCCTCGCACTTGTTCTGTAAGGTTTATGTCAGTTGCACTGAGCGAAGCAACGCCAGGTAAATCGGCAATTGCTGATATAACACTAGTGTTATCTTTATCAAAAAGTTGTGTAGTTGGAATGTTTTTAACTATGAGTCTATTTTTGGTTTGATAGCCCACATCCATGTTAGCAACAAACTCAAGCTGCAACTGAGCAATAACAAATACAATAAATATGAAAGTGGCTAAACCTGCTTGAAAGCTCAGTATACCTTTGACAAGTAACCCCAAATGATACTGATAATGTGTTCTTACCAATAGTTTTACATCAACATTTGCAACCACTAAGCCTGCATATACGCCATTAAATAAACCTATCACAAGGGTTATCAAAATGGCCATCAACACCATTGATTTGTTAAGCACAAACGAGATATGCGACTCAACGAGCTGATTAAAATAATCATGACTCAACTCCACAAATGCCAAAGATAACACTACAGCAAAGCCAGTAAGCACAATTGACTCAACTATAAATAGGAGAAACAATTGACCTCGACTGGCACCTATCGCCTTCTTAATCGCTATTTGCTTGGCAGCCTTGCCAACACTGACTAAATTAAAGTTGATAAAATTACAGGTTATTTGCAAAAAGATAATAAAAATAAGTCCGCAAGCAATGGCAACCGCAGTGATTGACCCAGGCGCTTTCATTTCATAAGTGGAGCGACCTTTTAAATAAATATCAGTGATATTTATTAATTTATATTGCACTGTTTTATGCTCTGCTGACTTTGTTGTTAAATATTGCTCAAACAACTTGTTTTCAAGCGCAGCAATATCTGTGTCGACTGCTGTTTTTATATAAACGTAACCATGGGGTTGTTTCTCAAGTATGGTTGGAAAAGCGGTCAATACGTCAAACGCAAAGTGAGTTTGCGCAGGTAAGTCTTTAAATACAGCGCCTATTGTGTAGTTTTGTTCATTTGCACTTAGCCGCTTACCTATCACATTAGTACCAGCAAACAGCCTGATAGCTTCAGATTCACTGATCGCGAGTTGATTAGGCGTATTCAACACCACATCTATATCACCACGCAGAACATCTAAGCTAATAAAGTGAGATAAGTTATTTGATGCAAAATATACGTTTTTTAGCTTCACTTTAGTGTCGCCATTGCTTGTGCCTACATGGCTTACTTCTGTATTAAAGTGGTGACCTACATACCCCATAAATTCAGCAGGTATTAAACCAAACACATCTTCAACATCAGTATCGTTTAGCAATGCTTGCGCCACCGCTAAATCCCGCATCGGCATTAATGTATCGAAACCAAAACTTGTAAAGTCTACGTGTGCCCTATAAACCTGCTGTTTATCCGGCTGCTTACTATCATAAGAAAGTTCATACTGCACAAATAAAGCCAGCAATATTACTGCTGCTAACCCAGCACTATAACTAACAAAGTGGAGCCAAAATAATCGAGTCGCTTTTGTTCTTATTGAGATAATTAATTGTTCCAAAATGATCATCCTTTTCAGTTTGCTAATTGCTGCTAAAATTTAACTACGTACTTTGGCAGCGTTAACATTTTCATCTAAAGCATCACTTTTTATTATTCATAACGTAAAGTAAGTGATGGTCGTGTACTTGCGACTTTGAAAGCAAGGCTTGCGACGGTCAGCCATGTGATGGCGGCAACGGCAACGGCGGCTAAGGAATACACCCAAATACTTTGTATTATGTGTTCATGAAAACCTGATAACCAATCTGCCAGAGTGAAATAAGACACAGGCCACGCAATCAAACAGCCAAAAAACGTCAGCACTAAAAATTCTTTTGCTAAAGCATTAACAATACTGATGCGGCTTGCACCGAGCACTTTTCGAACAGCTACTTCTTTTTGCCTTTGTTTTACAATAAAACCCGTTAAACCAAACACACCTATTAAAATTAGAGCCATCGATATCAGGCTACCAATCTGCACTACTTCTGCCAAACGCTGCTGCTCTTGATATAGCGCTTGATAGTTATCTTCTAAATAGGAAATCGCCACCGGCGCTATATTTAAACGCGCACGAATAAATTCGGCCAACGCTTTTTGGGTTGAGTGCGCACTTGGTTCTGCAACTTTCACAACCAGTGAATACCTGCCGCCAATACCTAAACCACAAACAAATACCACAGGTGCGCCTTGATAATTAACTGGGCCAACTTTTATGTCTTTAACCACACCAACAATAACGCCTGTAGCACGAGAAACGGGGCCTGCTGCAAACGTAACCTGTTGTGAAACAGCGCTTTGTGCATCCTTAAAACCAAGCACAGACAATGCAGATTCAGGCAAAATAATACTGGCCTGATTGGTTTCTTTACTGTACCAATCTGATGCATGCTCAATCGAAAAATCTCGACCTGCAACAAGTTGTAAATCCAGTGCCGCAACCACATTACCGCTCACACCCGCCAAAGACATAGATAACGGATTACTCGGGTCTAGTTTGTCTTCAATAAAAATGCCGGCATTGGTTGATTGAGTAATATCAAAGTCCATTGCGGTACTGGCTATCACCTCTGGTATCTGTTGCAATGCGTCAAAAAAGGCAAATTGCTGCTCACCGTATAAGGTACTTGCGGGCATATCATCAATCACTAGTTGCTGCGATTTGCCATAATTAACCGGCAACGACTGCAAAAATGCTAACTGCTTCGCCAAGGTTATCGCGCCAATCAACAGGCTGATTGATAAGGTAATTTGTACCAACAACAATGATTTTCTAATCCATACACCTTGCCGACCTTGTTTAAATGCACCACTTAAAATGGCTTTGGCATTAAAATTTGCCATGTAAAAACTCGGATAAATACCCGACAATACGCCAACCACAGTGGCCAACCCCATGACAGGCCAAATCACATCATGCCAACCGTTAAAGGCAATGGGCCGGCCTATTAGTTGATTAAAAAAAGGAAACGCCAGCTCAACAAAAACACAAGCAACAACAAGTGCAAGCTAAGCTAACAAAACCGACTCACCCATAAATTGAGTGATTAGCTGCCTTTTACTTGCACCTAACGCTTTTTTCACCCCGACTTCTTTGGCTCTATTAGCAGCTTGCGCAACGGTAAAATTCACATAGTTCACACATGAAATAAGCAGCAGTAACCCACTCATCAGCGCACAAATCATCACCGAACTCATTGCGCCACCTACTTTCATGTCTTGCGCAAAATTTGGCCCTAAATGAATATCCTCAATAGCTTGCAAACGGTAGTAAATGTTTTTCCATTGCCAAATTTGGTTAAATACTTCAGTAACCTGCGCCGCGATTTTGCCCTTGTCAGCCCCTGCAGACAAAGCAACATAGGTGTGTGCAACATTGCCACCAATATGTTGATAGGGCGCAAAACTCATTAAAGATTCAAAATAAAAATGACTATTGATGGGTAAATCTTCAAATACGGCAGCCACGGTAATCAATCGATTGTTATGCTGTAATCGAATGGTTTTACCTATAATATTTTTAAAATCTGTAGTATTAACTCTCTTTTTCGAATCAATATCTGAACCAAATAAGCGCAGTACCTCGCTGCGAGATAGCGCAATTTTTTCAGGAGCGTTTAACGCATCCTGTAAATTACCCGCCAGAACATTGATATTGACCAACTGCGTAATATTAGGGGTGACCGCGACATTTGCGAGCAGCTGAAACGCATTTTGCCCAACTAATACTTTATCGTCGCTAGCCATTTGCGTTTTAAACACATAAAACACATCGTCAACACCTGCAATATTAGCTAGCTGTTGATACGCTCTCGGCGTTGTTAAAATGTATTCATTGTTATTTTCTTGAGCATGCATCACTAACCGATAATGGTTATTTACATTGGGCTGATTGCGCTCAAACGAAAGCTCATTGCGAATAAACAACCCCATCAGAATGACAATCGCCATTCCTAAGCTCAAACCCATAACGCTTAAAGAAAAATGCAATTTGTGCTGAGCAAATGAGCGAATAGTTGTAATAAAACTAAGACTAAACATCACATAACCCTAATATTAAGTGAGTAACCACCTTACAAGCGATATTGAGTCGCTTTATAAGGTGACTTTGAGTATCACAATGTTATTACTCATATCGCAAAATTAAAGACGGGCGAGTACTGGCGGCTTTAAAAGCAAGGCTTGCCACGGTTAACCAGGTAATTCCAGCAACAACTATTGCTGCTGCGCCATATACCCAAAACACTTGCTCAATGCGGTCGTTAAAGTTAGCCAGCCAATCACCCACTAGGAGATAAGTGAGTGGAAAAGCAATCGCGACACTTAGCCCAACTAACACTAAGAACTCTTTGGCTAAAATATTCACAATACTGAGACGCGATGCACCAAGCACTTTACGGATCCCCACTTCTTTTTGACGACGAACTGTCGCAAAAGAGGCTAAACCAAACGTCCCTAAACAGGTTAAGAACACCGCAAGGCCAGTAAAAATAAGCACCACTTGTGAGATACGCTCATCGCCTTTTAATAGCGCTTTATAGTTATCAGCTAACAAGTTGATTTTAGGTTGATAAATATTCGATACCTCTGCCAATGCAGTAATCACTTGTTGCTTGATATAAGGTAATTGTTGCTGATTAACCGTTAAGATGACTTCTGAGACAGGTGCCAAATAGTTAAAGCCACATAAAAACATAATGTTAGAGTTTGCATCTTGCACATTGCCGACTTTCACATCTTCCACAACACCTACTACTCGCATGTCGACATTGCGCCCTGTGTCTTTAATTGTTTTCCCTACAATATCAGCGACATTGCTGTAGCCAGCCTGCTTAGCGACTGTTTCGGTTATAATCGTGCCAACAGTGGTAACCCCATCAATACGTGCCGCCCAATCACCCGCAAATTCTTGGCTAAAATCTCGACCCGCTAACAGTTTTAGTCCTAACCCTTTGACGACATCAAAGCCAGACCCAATCACAGGCGTAATCCCTCCTGATGATTCTCCATTAGGCCAAGTCGGTTGTAGGGTGTTGTTAATTGAAACCGTTAAACGGGTGTCAATAATGGTTGCTTGCTCAACGCCATCGATTGCAGTCAGACGATTAATCAGTGCGCTGGGCTGTTTGGTAAAGACTTCTTGAACTGGGAGTTCAGAAATAACTAAACGCTGCTGCGTTTGATACCCTAAGGGCAAGCTTTGTAAGTACGCTAATTGATTAAATAATGTCACTGACGCAATGATCAAACCGATTGCAAGCGAAGCCTGTAGAGTCAACAAACTTTTACGCACCCAAATAGCGGTATTTCCACGCTGTAAATCGCCACTTAAAACACGCTTTGCGCTAAATGATGAAATAAATAACGCAGGATACAAGCCTGCCAAAACACCAACCGTCAACGCAACAACCACAATAGCCAAACCAAATTCAGAGGCATAATTGACAACTAAATCACGACCCACCAACAGGTTAAACTGTGGTAATAAAAACTCGACCAAAACACATGCAATAGTCATCGCCAACAATGCAACCAACACTGACTCGGCTAAAAACTGAGTGACCAACTGGGCTTTACTTGCGCCAAGGGCTTTGCGTACACCCACTTCTTTGGCACGTTTTGCCGATTGCGCCACAGTCATATTGATAAAGTTAAATCCAGCAATCAAAATAAGCAGCACACTCAAACCAGCACAAATCATCACAACTTGTTTGGCTCCGCCTGCTTTCATTTCAAATGGCGACTTCGCGGTAAAATGTAAGTCTAATAATGGATGAAGTTCTATGGAGATTTTTCCTGACATTTCTTCATAAAAATACTGCTTAGAAAGTGCATCAGCCAGAGCGATTGGATCGGCCTGTGGCGCTAAGCGCATATAAACATAGCTACTATTAATCATCAGGTTATTTGGATCATGTTTTACATAAACGAGGTTTTTAAATGCAAAGTGAGTATTGCTTGGTAAATCTGCAAACACCGCCCGTACAGTATATTGCCCTTGTTCGTGCTGTAGCGTGTTACCAATAACATTTATTGTACCGAAAATACGCAGTGCTTCAGATTCACTAAGAGCCAAGCTCTCAGGTGTACTCATTGCATTTTTTAAATCACCAGCCAATGTGTTTATATTGATAAAGTTCTCAATATTTGGCGTTGCCCCATACAAGTCATTAAGTTTAAAACCCTGATCCCGATACTGCACGTCAACCATAGCTTCTCGAGTCAGCGATACCATCGTCAAACCAAACACTTCTTCAACTTGACTATATTCAGTGGCTTTTGCCGCTTGAGAATAATTAAAAATAGGAATGACTGATAAGCCCAACTTTGAGAAATCTTGGCCTACACGGTAAACACGTTCAGCGTGAGGCTGCTGACTATCGTACGATAGCTCGTTTTGTGCAAATAGTGCCACTAAAATAGCCGCAGCTAAGCCAATACTTAATCCTAAAAGGTTTAGGATAAAGTGCTGTTTTTGTTGCTTGAATGATCTTAAAGCAGTGACTAAATAATTAATAAACATATTAAGCAACCTCAACAACGGCTTGCTGCGCAACATTTGCTTTATCAAGCATCACTTGGCCATCCAATAGGCGCACTAAGCGATCAGCATAGGTCCCCTCTTTTTCTGAGTGAGTCACCATAATTACCGTGGTGCCTTCACGGTTTAATTCGCGTAGCATCGCCATCACTTCATCACCGTTTTTAGAATCAAGGTTACCGGTTGGCTCATCGGCTAAAATTAGTTTGGGATTAATCACTAATGCACGCGCAACGGCTACCCGCTGTTGCTGACCACCTGATAACTGCTGAGGTAAATGCTCACCGCGGTGATCAATACCTACGCGTTTTAAAATAGCTTCTACACGCTCTTTACGCTCATTTTTTGATATTTTTTGATACTGTAACGGCAACTCTACGTTTTCATATACAGTTAGCTCATCAATCAAGTTAAAGCTTTGAAATACAAAGCCAATTGATTCTTTACGTAGCTCTGCTAGTTGCTTTTCGCTATAGCCTGCAATGTCAGTTCCCGCAAAATCAAAGTTGCCTGTGGTCGGTGAATCAAGCATACCCAGAATAGAAAGCAGCGTTGATTTACCACAGCCAGATGGCCCCATAATTGCTAAAAAGTCACCTTCGTTTACGGTTAAGTTAATATTACTCAGCGCTGTTGTTTCAATATCTTGAGTACGAAATACGCGGCTTAAATTAGTTAGTTTGATCATTGTGTTATTATCCTTAAAATTGTAGTTGCTGTGCTTTGTCAAAGTTGCTGTAGCTTGAGGTAATCACTTGATCCCCAACATTGAGCCCTTCAAGCACTTCAAAATAGTGTGGATTCTTTTTGCCTAGGCGGATATCACGGCGCACTGCTTTATCACCGCCTTGTTCGATTACATAAACCCAGTTACCGCCCGAGTTAGTAAAAAAAGCCCCGCGTTTAAGCATTAAGGCATTGTTATTGTCATCCCCTAGCATTAACTCAATATCAATGCTTTGCCCGCGCTTAATGCTTTTGGTATTACTGGGTAAGTCCACTTCTACTTGAAATTGTGACTGCTGTACGCGGCTATCAATTTTGCTCACTTTGGCATTCACCGTGTCGCTTTCAAGCTCAATCATTACAGTCATGTCACGCTGCACTTGGTTTAAATAAAATTCATCCATGCGCACCACTAATTTATATTCATTAGGAATATCTATTTGGCCTAACCGCGCACCACTGTTTTTAGATTCGCCAATTTCCACATCAAGTTCGCTTAAATAACCCGATACCGGTGCTTTGATTAATAAGTTGTCAAGATTTCGACGCGCAAATTGCAGATTTTTTTCGAGCATTTTAGCGCTATCAGAAAGCTGTGCCACTTGCACCTCACGGATTGAGTTTTCTTGCTTTTGGCGCTCAAGGGTAAGCTCTTTACGAGCTTGGTAATAATTTAAATCTTCTTCCAGCTCAGCAAGTTGCTCCTGCGCTAATACGCCACTTTTAACCAAAGGTTTAGTTTGTTTTAATCGACGAGTTAAGTGGGTAATTTTTAATTCGATTTCTAATAAGTCGCGGCGTAAATTCAAACGACTGGTTTCCATCGTCATTTGCGTATTACGTAAAAAGTTAAGCTGCTCGGTAACTTGAGCTTCTCGGCTCATTACATCAAGTTGTAAGTTAGTGTTGCTTAAGCGCACTAGCGGTTGGCCTTTCTCAACATATTCGCCTTGCTCTACTAATCGCTCTTCTACTTGACCACCGGCGATGGTATCAAGGTAAATGCTGGTTTTTGGCACTACTTGACCACGTAAGCTTAAAGCATCTTTAAATGCACCTTGTTTAACCGTGCTAACCGTCAGGCTGCTACGATCAATATGCTGGCTACGGCCTGTATCGCTGCTTTGTGTAAAACCATATGCAGCCGCTGCAACACCTAAAGCAAGCGCAGCTAAAGTGAATTTTTTTAAATACTTTTGCGTAAATGAGCGTTCTATTTTTTTGTCCATGTCGGCTACCTTGATACAGGTTTAATAACTAATTACCGATAGTTATTACAAACGCTGTGCCAGTTTTATTTAACTAATAAATTCAATAGGTTAATTTTTAGTTTGATTGTTCACATATTTGTAGTGTCCGCTAATAGAACACCTTGTTATTTTATAAACGTCCATTTATGGACACTGTCCCCTTTTTGTTTTAGGCTAAATAAAACTCTATAAAAATAACAATCATGAAACACACAGGCTCACTTTTAATTGTTGATGACAACCCAGATATTCTCATCGCCGCACGGCTGTTGCTAAAACAGCATTACCAAAGCGTTAAAACCACTGACAACCCATTTGATATTGCTGACATCATTAACGAGCAACGCAAAGTTGATCAGCCAATTGATGTGATCTTACTCGATATGAACTTTACCCAAGACTCCATCAGCGGCAAAGAAGGCTTTTATTGGCTGAAAAAAATCATCGAGCAAGATGCAAATATTGTTGTATTACTAATGACTGCCTACGGCGATATTCAACTTGCAGTAGATGCAATTAAAGCGGGCGCCTCTGATTTTATTGCTAAGCCTTGGCAAAACGAGCAATTACTTGGCGCCGTTGCCGCCGCGTTTTCACACGCAAAAGACAAACAGCAAGTGGGCAAATTAACGCGGCAAAAACAAGGGTTAAACCAAGCCTTAAACACGCCTAACTTTGAATTTTTAGGCCAAAGCAATGCGATGCAGCAGGTGTTTAGCACCATAGAAAAAGCAGCTCAAACTGATGCCAACATATTAATAACCGGTGAAAGTGGCACAGGGAAGGAGTTGACCGCGCATGCCATTCATCAAGCAAGTATGCGCCACAATCAAACCTTTATGAGTTTAGATATGGGTGCTGTGGCACAAAACCTATTTGAAAGTGAGCTATTCGGCCATAAAAAAGGCGCATTTACCGATGCCAAAAGCGATCGAATTGGTAAATTTGAGCTCGCCCAAGGCGGTAGTTTATTTTTAGATGAGCTGGGTAATTTACCCCTAGAGCATCAAGCTAAACTGCTTGCCGCATTACAAAACCGCAAAATTACACCTGTTGGCGGCAGCAAAGCGATTGATATTGATATCCGCCTAATTTGTGCCACTAATGATAACCTTGATCAAGCTGTCGCCGAGGGGCGTTTTCGCCAAGATTTGTTATACCGAATAAACACCGTTGAAATTCGCTTACCGGCTTTACGTGAACGCAGTGATGACATCCCAATGCTAGCAGATTATTACCTCAATCATTTCGCACAAAAGTACAAGCGCAACTTAACCATAAAAACACATGATATGAGCTTACTTTGTCAATATGCATGGCCAGGCAATGTCCGCGAGCTTGCTCATGCTATTGAGCGGGCTGTTATTTTAAGTGATGGCGATAATCTTGATGTTAGCTCAGTGATTGGTAGTGCTGGTGCTACTAATCATACAACCACCAATGACAACGAGGCATACGACACCTTTGATCTTGAGATGCTCGAGCAGCGCACTGTGCGTGCAGCGCTAACACATTACCAAGGTAATGTTAGCCATGCGGCCAAAGCCTTAGGGTTAACGCGTGGTGCTATGTATCGCCGTCTTGAAAAGTATGGGCTATAACAATGCGCCCTCATTTATTATTAACTATTAATATTGTGGCACTTATTAGCGCCAGCGCACTCGTTAGTTATCTATTACAAAATAATGGGCTTTCAGCAACTTCGCTGTTAATTATATTAGTCACTGCGGCCTTGATAACGCATATTTTTACGCTCTTTAAGCGCCAACAAAAACAAGCAGAAATGGTGATCCGCGCCTTAGCCAATGGCGACAGCACCTTAGGTCTTGGCCAACAACATCCAATGCTTAAGCAATTTGAGCAAGTAAAAACGCAAATGCAAACAGCACGCTTTAATGCCGAACAACAAGCGCAGTTTTTGCAAGCACTGCTTATTCATGTTGATTTAGCGGTTATGGTATGTGACGACAACGGCAAAGTGATTGAATCAAACCCAGCAGTCAGCAAACTACTGGGTAAAAGCTTCCAGCATCTACGAGAATTAGGCGCTGTTGGTGAACTAATTTTGAACGCCAAGAACAATATGCGCAGCACCACCTATTGGCAAAATGGCGAGCAGCACGACACGCTTTCTATCCAACTCAGTATCGCCGAAATACAAGGCAAAGTGCGTCGCGTAGTAAGCCTACAATCAATTCATGACCAACTACAACTCAAAGAACAACAAGCGTATAAACGCCTAACTAAAGTACTTACGCACGAAATTGCCAACTCTATTACCCCGCTTTCATCGTTAGCTGATACGTGCAGCAATTTACTGCCACAAGAACTGTGTTTTATTGATATTGAAGATAAACAAGACTTACAGCTTGCACTAAGCACCTTAGCATCAAGAACGGCACATTTAGGCGACTTTATTGCTCGTTTTCGCCAAGTTAGCAGCTTACCTAAACCTAATTTAGCGCCTGAAAATTTAGCCGATATGCTAGCGCGTATTGTCACCTTGCATCAACAACAGTCGCGTGAGCTGCAAATCAATATAGAACTTACAATTAAAAGCCAGCAATTAGTGATGCTAGACAGTAGTCAAATAGAGCAAGTATTAGTAAATCTTATAAAGAACGCATTTGAAGTGCTAAGCAGCAACAAAAAATATAACGCGCAAAGCCCCGCTCAGCCAAACATCAAGCTCAGCTTGGCACAAAACGCCAGCCAACAACTCTATGTTGAAGTGAGCGATAATGGCCCAGGCATCAGCGAACATGTGGTGGATATGATCTTCGTACCATTTTTTACCACTAAACAACAAGGATCAGGTATTGGCTTGAGCCTATCAAGGCAAATTATGCTCAACCACGGCGGTGATTTAATTTATGTACCAAAACCACAAGGCGCATGCTTTAGATGTGTGTTTGGTTAAATTAACTTAAAGATCAGTGGGCTTACCAATATAAGCCCGTAGCAAAAGCCCGCTTTAACTTGCCATGCTTTATATTTACCTGTGACTTTAATCCCTATAAATGGGCTTAATAGATCGATACGACGCGCACCAATAAACACCAACCAACAAATAATGAAAGTGAGGCTGAGTATAAATAATGGCTCCACCAAACCACCTAATTGCAGTTCAGACAAATAAAAGGCTAAGCCAATAATCACACTTTGATGTAATAAATAAAAAGGGAATACTGCACAGTTTAGTAAAGCCAGTTTAGGGTGATCGTGATTCAAAAAACGTTGTGCAAGTGCCAACATAAATAATACACCGACTAATCGTTGCGCGGTATACAGCATATCCATGCTGGTAATTTGCCATTGGCTAGCAGCAGGGTTTTGCCAAATCGTGTTGTAACACAGCACAACAACTATATAACCTAAAGTGAATACCACTAATAACGCCTGCCAGTGACGTAGCAGCTGGCTATAAAATGCAGGCTGCCAAGCAAGTAACCATAAAGTAAGAACAGCGCGCCCATGGGGTATCTAAATGTGTCGCTCGGCCAGCTCAGTTTTAAAATACACAGCGGCAATAGCAATACAATAAAAACAATAACTAACGATCGCTCACATAAACGCGTGATTACTGCTTGCACATGAGAATGATGAAACAGTGGCATTGCCAACACCAGCAATAAAGTAAATTGCCATAACGAACGTAAATACCAAAGGTGGTTTACATCAACATGTGGCCAAATACCTGCTTGGTAGTGATTAAATAAAGGGTTAGTTAAATTAAAGAACTGCTGGTAGAACTGCCAAAAGCTCATAGCTAAACCAACCTCTTGGCTCATTTGCGCATAAAGCTGAATAGGCACTATAAACCAAATGCCAAACAATAAAGGCAGTAATATTTTTACACTTCGCGTAGTTAAAAACATACCTAGACTAAAGCGCGCAACAATAAAGCGCAGCGCCACACCTGAAATAAACCAAATTAATCCCATCCGCCATGGCGACAATAAAAGCATGACGTTTTCAATACCGCTGGATAAGTACTGACTTTTAAAATGAAAGCCCCAATTTTCACTGTATAACATGCCGGCGTGGTAAAAAATTAATAAGCCAAAGGCAAGTACTCTCAGCCAATCTAAATCATAGCGGCGCGGTGGTAATTCAACGGCTTGATTAAACACACTGAGCCATGGCTTTAATAACGTGCGCATTGCGTTTTTAATTGCTTTTTTAAGTGTCATAGTAGATTTAGCTTGCGACTAATTAATAACAACTATGAACAACACACTGCGTTAAACAATCAGAAAAGGCTGACAAAACAATATGTAGGGATAAGCGGTGGATATCAGGGATGATAAGTTTGGTGATTGTTCGCTATGTTGGTAATCTAAATACGGTCTTTTAAAGAGTAACAATAATAATGATCACTTTAACGCACTTTCAGCGCTACCAAACTTGGTATGCGGCATTATTTTTATGTAGTTATATTTTTATAAACAACACCATTAATGCCAGCTCAAACATTATGGAAGCCCAGCGTGATGGCGTACTCCCATTTATGATCTGGGAGCCGTTTGTATAGGAATATTCCAGCGCTATTGGCACCTTGTTGTTGTTTCCCGCTTTAGTTTGGCTATTAAAAACCCAGCCTTTTAATTGGCAAAAAATCCCCCGCTCATTACTGCTATATCTGCTGGCAAGCATTGCTTTTTCGTTATTGCATATTGGCATTATGGTCACCATTCGCAAGCTCATTTACACCGTACAAGGCATGTATTATGACTTTGGTTTGGTCTGGTTTGAGTTACTTTATGAATACCGCAAAGATTTGTGGGGATTCTTATTTTTGATTGTTGTTATTAAAACCTATCAATATGTCGTGAGCCAATTAACAGGTGAAGCAGCCCCGATCAGTCAAGGCGAAGATACTGCTGAACATGTAAACTTAGACAGGCTACTGGTAAAAAAGCTGGGAAAAGAATTTATTGTTCGCGTAGCAGAAGTAGATTGGCTTGAATCAAATGGCAATTATGTAAATCTACATATTGGCGCTCGAATTTACCCTTTTCGTGCAACCATGACACAACTTATAACTCAGTTAGAACCACAAGGATTTTGCCGCATTCACCGTTCTCATGCGGTTAGGTTAGACGCGGTTGAATCAATCACGCCATTAGCAAGTGGAGATAGTGAAGTAAAACTTACAACAGGAAAAATACTTAACTTATCGCGTCGCTATAAAGATCAATTTAAGGAACTGTTAAATTCAACTACAAGTCATTCTTAACTCACGCTATGTTAAGCTAGCCTGATTTAGGTTAACCGCATTTATATTTTCGGAGTAGTTTAGTACGTGCCTTTAAATCGATTTATCCGCATTCTGCTATTAATTGTTATTTTATCTGGTTGTGAAACCACACCTGAGCAACCACCTTCACAGCCAGCAATTAAGGCAGAACCGACTACATCTATTGTTAGAAAACCAAGCGAACCTAAAGAACAAATAGTCCCATTAAGTGCTAAAGAACTTGATGATGTGTGGCAACGGATCCGCACACAACTTACATTTGCCAATTCTAGCCACCCTGATGTACAACAACGCATTGCATGGTATTTATCTCACCCAAACTATATGGATGAAATTAGTCGCCGTGCTGAGCCTTACCTTTATTATATAGTCACAGAGGTTGAAAAGCGGAACTTACCCATAGAATTAGCGCTAATGCCGCTGATTGAAAGCGACTTTGATGCCAGTGCCTATTCGCACAAGCATGCATCTGGGCTTTGGCAATTAACGCCTGCCATTGCTAAGTACTTTAAGGTAAAAATTAGCCCTTGGTACGATGGCCGCCAAGATGTGATCGACAGTACCCGCGCTGCTCTGGATTTTATGGAGTACTTATACAAACGCTTTGATGGTGATTGGTATCACGCTATAGCAGCCTATAACTTAGGTGAAGGCCGTGTACTTAGAGCGATCAGCAACAATAAAAAGCAAAGTAAACCAACTGACTTTTTCAGTTTAAAACTCCCTCAGCAAACCAGTCAGTATGTACCTAAACTACTTGCTGCGGCACAATTATTAAAAAGCCAAAAAATGGCGTTCCCTGCAATAGCAAATAAAGATGCAATTGCCAAAATAGCCATTTCTGGCTCAGTTATTTTAGATAATAAAGTCCAATGGCAACAGTTAGAGCCCTTAAACTACGGGGTCATTCGCTTTCCGGCGATTATTGATGCACCGCATCTCGTCGTTCCTGCTAGTGAGCAAAAGCAATTTGAGACTATGATTGCTGATCAAGATTCTAACGACTACAGCCAATGGCAACATTATACAGTTAAGCGTGGCGATAGTTTGAGCGTGATCGCTAAGCGCTACAAAGTAACTTTAAGCCAACTAAAAGCATTTAATAATTTGAAAAATAGTACCATACGTATTGGTCAAAAATTAGTGCTACCGCAGTTAGCCGATACGCAAATAGAGCATAAGGTTAAATCTGGCGAAAGCTTGTGGAAAATAGCCAACCATTACAAAGTCAGCATCACTAAGCTAAAACAATGGAACAGCCTTTCAAGCGATCGCTTAAAAGTAGGCGATAAGCTAACCGTATTTTTATCAGCAAGTTAATAACATGAACGCTGTATAATAAGCCTATCTTCAGCGGCTATATGCAATGCTAACTGTGTTAGGCCTGAATAATTAAAGGGCTGCAATCATGCAGCCCTTTGCAAACAGAGATTAATCATCAACTTGTGATTTAGTGTGGTACCAATTTACTGTGCGGGTCAGCATCATAATCAAACTCAGTACTGCAAACACCAGTAAACTGCCCATCAACAATGCGTAATCTTCTGCGCTTAATAGTCCGTAAAGTAAGCTGTATAAAAACAGAATAGCAATCAGAAACAACCCACCATGCTTAGTATTTTTCAACATTCCGGCCACATAAATACTCAGTAATAATGAAGAAGCTAATGCTGATAGTAAGTAAGCAAGGTTAAATCCTAGGTGCTCACCAAGTGATATCAACAATAAATAAAAAACGGCCAATGCTAAACCGACAAAGCCATATTGCACCGGATGAACAGGTTCGCTGCGAAGCACTTCGAGTAAAAAGAAGCTGGCAAATACCAATATCAGCACTAAAATTGCGTAGTTACTGGCACGATAGCTTTTTAAATAATGATCAACACCATCAACAAGATTAACTCCCATGCTACGTTGCTTAAATTGCTCGCACTGATTTTGAAAAACGCAATGTTGAAACAGCTCTTTTAAGTTGGTAGCAAAGTAATTTGTTTGCCAGTTGGCAGTAAAGCCTTGCTCTGAAATACTTGAGTCGATAGGTAAGTAATCGCCAACGAAACTTGGATGTGGCCAATCGGCTTGCATGCTAAGAATGGTTTCTTTGCCGATAGGAGCAATAGCTAGTTTACGCATTCCTTGTAGATTTAAATCAATTTGATAATCCAACGTCTGTTGCTCAAGTAAAGCACTAAAATCGAGCTCAATATTAACGCCTTCGGGTAATTGCGCCAGCTTAGTGCCAGGCTGCAACGCATATTCTTGGTTATTTATGCGCATTGTACTGCCCTGACCAATACCGCGAATATCTTTAATCGCCATCACCATATGCACCTGTTTTATCTTTTTACCGGCTAATTCATTTAAAGCCTCGGTATTAAATTGGCCTGCAAAGTGATTCTCGGAGCGATATAGTAACGCCTTATAAATACCTCGGTATTTTTCAAAAGAAGATAATTCACTGTTTATTGTTAATGTTTCAGGTAGCAATAACAGCGTTTTTAACTGTTCAGTGGTGTTGCCTTCCACGGTGTGAGTTTCTATAAATTGCACTTGAATAAACGGCCCAATGACTTGTTGCTCACCGCTGCTGCTTTTAGCAATATCAGCTTGCACTTGTTGCTGATGTTCTGCACGTTCATCAATTAGGTTTTGGATCATAAAGATAGGCACTAATAACAGTACAATTAGGCCTATGATGATCACCAACTTCGTTTCAATTTTTTGTTTCATTATTATCTTTACTCCCTATTTAATATAGGAACTAGAGTAATCGACAAAAGTGGATTTTAAATGGTGCTTATATGGAGTCTTTATGGAGTTGGTAAAAACAGCTTAACGGATACGCCCTGCGGGGTATTATGGATGTCTAATTTTCCTTTATGCAACTTAACCACTTGTTCTACAAAGTTAAGCCCAAGGCCGGTACTTTTTTGTCCATTACTTCTGGCAAGCGAATAAAAACGTTCGGTTACTCTCTTTAACGCATAATCAGGTATCTTCGGGCCAGTATTTTCGACATTAATACAAAGCTCTCCTGCGGTTTGTGTGACCGTAATATTGATTTTCCCCTGCTCACATACAAAATCCAACGCGTTTTCAAACAAATTATACAAGCCTTGCTGTATTAAAAATTGATCCCCTACAAAGGCAACTTTGTTATCGCATACAACTCTTAACTCTACTTGTTTGGTCATTAGCCTGCTGATACAAGAGGCTTTTATCTGCGCTAATAAAGCAGGTAAATCAATTAATTGCCGCTGTTCAAGTTCTGGGATTTGCTCAAGCTTTGTTAGAGCTAACAACTTATCAATCAATTGCTGCATGCGCGTAGCTTCGGTTTCAATATTCTGAGCAAACAACTGTTGTTTATCTATCGTGGTAGGGGTTTGTAATATTTCACTGGCTCCTTTGATTGCTGACAATGGACTTTTTAACTCATGCGTTAGAGTTTGCACATAGTTTTCTACGTAACGCTTACCATCAAGCTGACGACGCATATTTTCAAGGGCATCACTGAGTAAGCTATATTCATAAAAAACTCTAAAGGTGGGTTTACTGGTTTTTTCACCGCGCCCCATTTTATCAGCATAGTCTGCAAGCTTATATAACGCAGTATTTATACGCCACGCGATTAACGCACCAATGATAAGTGCGAGTACACTCATTAACGCTAACCAAGTTAATACCCGATACCTAGAAATATCAATAAATGGCTGTACAGAACGGTTCGCTTTAGCAACTGTGACACTGCCAATTATCTCATCGTTATACATGATTGGTGCAGCAACATGCATTACTGTTGATAGCGGATCATTAGGGTCTAATGCAGTTGAACGTGCCCCGTACTCACCACGTAAGGTGAGGTAAACGTCATTCCATTTAGAGAAATCATTACCAACATCCTGCTGCCATGAATCCAGCACTACAATCCCTTGTTGATCGGTTATATAAACTCGATGATTAACTGATTTTTTTTCAACACCCCAAATAGCAGCATCGGGATCACGCAAACCATAAAAGTTGATTTGCTTAGCAAAAGCGCTCTGTGCAATATCGCCGTTCGCCATTGGGTTGCTTGCTATTACAGCCAGCATGTTTGCCATATCGACCAGTGTTTCTTCACTCGCTTGGCGTACCGTTGGCTTGATCTCTCTCATAACTGTTGAGCTAACCAAGTAAGCGGTTAAAATCACTAATACAAAGTAGAGTAAAAACAGCCTCAGTCCAAGCGGGATCTTAGGCCATCTTTTAAGACGAGCAAATACCGTATTTGTTGGCTTAGGTAGATTCATAGTAATAACCAAAACCACGTTTAGTATGAATACATTCCGGAGCCGATACTGTGCGTAATTTATTGCGAATAGCCTTGATGTGACTATCTACATTACGAGCATAGATAGCATCTTGGTGATTTTGCGCCGACAACAATAATTGCTCACGGGAGAATACTTGGCGAGGATGGCTAATTAACTTATCCAGCAATTTAAATTCCAATGCTGTGAGAGCCAATGCTTGGTTTTGGAAATGATAATCAAAATTTTCGGCATAAAGGCCTGAGGCTTGTTCTGAAGAGATGGATACTTTACTCGCAGCTTCGCTATGTCTAATTCTAAGTTTAACCCTTGCAAGCACTTCTCGCGGGCTAAATGGCTTAGTAATACCAATCGGCATAAAGATTAAGTCAATTTTATCCAGTCTCTAGAGCATATGCTTTTAACCGTATCAGGAACAGAAATGAATTTATTCCACGCTTGCGAAACCTGTTCGACTATTTCTTCAT
>NZ_JACJEY010000027.1:0-65537 GCF_014164295.1 Pseudoalteromonas sp. SG43-7 | reverse complement strand
GAAAAGCGTCTAAGGAAAAGTGACATGTACTAAACGGATTATGTGAAAAAACAAATCAGAAATTAAAATCGGAAGAGGGAAACTATGATACATCAAGTGCAAGGGCCTTAGACAGATAGGTGATGCCAAAGGGGTCAAGCAAGACAAAGCAAGTCAGAGGGGTCAAGCCAGAGGGGTCAAGCCAGAGGGGTCCAAGCCAGAGGGGTCAAATCTTGACTTCACACATCAAGAATCATCAATGTCCGCTTCTACCACTTTGCCGATATTACGGCTGTGAGCGATAACCCTCAAGATTTCAAAAATGCTGTTTATATTTCATAGTGCCCTTAACTGGGAAGCAGAGAATTATATTGAGAGTGAGTCTACGTAAAAAATTTAGTTCTTAAAATATTTTCAAGTGAACCTTTTTGGAATAAGTACAAGGCGGTTTTCACAATAGATGTGTTCAATAACGTGACCCAAAGCGCTGTGACTTTTATTACCTTGCTAGGGTGATTGATTGCAGCCAATTCATAAATACAGTTAGGCGTTTAGTTGGTTGTCTACGTGATGAATAGAGTAAAGACACCGGCATTGGCTCGGCTTCAAATTGAGGTAGGACAGAAATTAGTCGGCCTTTCTTGATGAGGTTTTCTGCACCAATCGCGGGGAGTTGGGCAATGCCAAGCCCTGCTAAGCAAGCATCTAAATAAGCATCTGTGCCATTAACCGCTAGGCTACTTGGCATGGATTGTTGTTTTACCTTGTCGCCTTCCATGTATTCAAATTGGGCATCGAGATTACCGAGCGTATGAGAATATTCGATCAGTTTATGATTGGCTAATTCTGCAAGACTCTGTGGAATACCATATTTTTCAACATAGCTTGGCGACACACAGTTTACGCTTCGGTACCGCGTTAATGGGCGAGCGATAAGGCTGCTATCGTCAAGATTACCCACTCGAATGACGCAATCAATGCTTTCTTTAATTATATCAACTCGATAATCTGCGCTGCTGATCTTTAGGCGTATGTTGGGGTATTTTTCGAGGAAGTCGGATAAATGCGGAATGACAACCGTAGTGGCAAAACGACTAGGCATGTCGACTCTGAGTACCCCGCGAACATCATCAGAGTTACGTTGGAACTGGCTTGCCAAAGCGTCTAACTCGGCGAGCAGTACTTGGCACTGTGGTAAGTAAGTCTCGCCGTCTTGAGTTAAGGTGACGCTGCGCGTGCTGCGATGAAAAAGCCGCGTGCCTAATTCACTTTCAAGCCCTTGAATAGCACTTGATACGCTTGACTTTGGCAGGCCAAGTGCGTCTGCTGCCTTGGTAAAGCTGCCAAATTGAGCAACCAATACAAAGCGCTGCATGGCTTCAAATTTGTCCACATCTTCTACCTTTGTTTGTTTTATCCGAACAATGTTATCACTTTTGTCATGTATATCGAACACAATAAATTATCTACTCTGTTCTACGTGGTCAGAGCCGCTATGGTTTAAGGTTTTAAAATTGTTACAGAATAGATTGGAGAGAGTGATGAATAAATTAGCAATTATTACTGGTGCTAGCCGTGGGTTAGGAAGAAACAGTGCTTTAGCGTTAGCTGACAAAGGCATAGACGTTATTTTTACTTATCACAATAATGTTCAAGCGGCACAAGATGTGATTGAAGAGATTCAACAAAAAGGCCAAAAAGCCTTTGCCCTTCAATTGGATACGCGCGATTTTGATGCCATTCCTGAATTTGTTAGTCAGGTTAAGGGGTTGTTGACCAATGAATTTGCACGAAGCGATTTCGATTATTTGTTAAATAACGCTGGCGTAGGTTTACGGGCAAGTGTTGAAGAAACCACTTATGAAGAGCTAGAAAATATGCTGGCAATCCATGTAAAGGGACCTTTCTTTTTAACGCAAGCATTATTACCGCATATTAAAGACGGCGGTCATATTCTCAATATTTCTTCAGGTTTGGCACGTTTTAGTATGCCAGGTTCAAGTGCCTACGCGATGGCCAAAGGTGCAGTCGAAGTCATGACACGCTATATGGCAAAAGAGTTCGCAAACCGACAAATTCGCGTAAATACCTTGGCACCCGGTGCTATTGCGACAGACTTTGGCGGTGGTAATGTGCGTGACAACCAACAAGTGAACCAAATGGTGGCATCTGTTACCGCTTTGGGTCGGGTTGGGGAGGCTGACGATATTGGTAAAGCCGTTGCCATGTTGCTGAGTGAAGACAGCGGCTGGATTACGGGACAGCGTATAGAAGCGTCTGGCGGTATGTTTCTTTAATTTTCAGCTAATCTTGGTGCTCTGCCGCATTATTTTTTATAAGGATTCAAAGCCCTCTGCGTGAGGGCTTTCATCGCTACTATAAAGCTCTTAATATATTGTCAGAATTAGTTAAACTCGAGCAGTGTTTACTGGCTCAGACTTGCTTTGACAGTTCAAGTTAAGACTTATTCACATAAATTACAGTGGCTTTTTTTATCTGAATTTTGCTTTCGCTTTTTGCATTAACCCAGCCCTATTATTACAGGCTGGGCAGAAGGTAATTAAGGAAAGGTAATTTCAACTGTTGAGGCTTTATTCAATAGTGGTAATAAGGATTTTTCGCGTCTTAAGTCCTTTAACTCACGTTCTAATTGGCGTTGCTGTGTATTTAGCTCTTTACGCTGCGTTTGCGTGATGTTATTGCTGTTTAATTGCTGATTAAGTTCAGAGAGTTGTTGTTTTAGCTCGGTTATACGGTTATCAATTTCTATACGACGTTGTTGAATTTGATAACGGTCGTTACCTTCTTCCCACGCTTTTCGAAATGCACGGCTGTTACATACACCGTTATACGAGACTCCACGCATAGCAAGAGTAAAGCCGTTTTCAGGTTGACAATACACCGCTAAACCACGTTCGTAGCTACTTTTAAATTGTGCTATATTTGGGGTAATATTGTAATCGTTACACGCCGCGATCTTTGTTATGCCATCGGCATAATCACCACCGTTTACGCCGTGCTCATAACCTAAACTTTGCCAATTAGCGACTTTGCACTCATCTTGACTTAACGTTGTGCAGCCATTAAGTAGTGCTATACAACTTAATATAAATAAACGATTTGGCATAACTATCCTGTTATTTCGCTCTGTATCAATACGGTATAATACGTTTTATCGTTATTAAAAATCTACAATTTAAGCTGATTTGTAGACTATTTTAAGTAAAAAATTATGTGTTTTATTTAGTTTAATTGCCACAAAGCGCATTTCAACTAGTGGCGTTTTTTACTGCGAGGAGCGCCTAGTACAATCGCTATTTGGCAGACACATATCGACAAAAACCCACTTATACCCAAAGCTCCGCCAAAGCTACTAAGGTAAGGCACTAAATTATCAAACAAAATCGAAAAAATAACACTGGCAGAAAACAGCGTGTAAATACCAAAGCGTTTTGGTGCGCTCATGCCTATAAATGTGCCACCAAAAAAAATGCTGCTATATAGCTCTGCGTTGAACTCGGTGGTAAGTAAAATAAGGTAAGCGATAATAGCTAAAATTGCTGATGCTCTAATCGCATCTAGACGGTTATGCTTAGCTAAATAAAAGGTCAAAAACGCGCCAAGTAAAGCAAGTGTTACCGATGATAAACTCATGCCGCGAGCCCTTTAGCTAATACAAACAAAGCAACACTAATAAAGGCAATACTTCCTAATTTACCACCAAAGCCAGTAAACACTTTAGTCGTCAGTACGTATAAAATAGCCCCAATCAATGAAATAATTGCTAATTCCCAATAGGTATTAATCAACCCCTGAGAGCACATTCCAGCAAAACTACCAGCATAAACAGCTGCGTAAGGATGATTTGCATACTGTTTTGGAAAAGGAATAAAGCTGCCAATAAGTCCGGTTAGGCAAGATGCAATAACCGCAGGCACTGCAAATTGCGTATGAAGGGTAAAACAAGCAACACATCCACTAAAAAAAGCGATGTATTTTAGGAGAAAAAATTTAGTCATAGAGTCGGTGATTTTTCTTAACTGAAGTACTTAATTCTGAATGAAGTTAGTGCTAGCTTATTATGCTTGGCACTAACCATTATGCAATTAATCAAGGTGCAATTAAACTAGATGCAATTAAACAAGATATAATTAAACAAGGTGTTGCTCAAAAAATGCTAAAGTTCGTTGCCATGCAAGTTCTGCATTCGGTTTATCGTAACGGCCCGTTGAGTCATTATGAAAACCGTGATTGGCATCTTTATACATATACATTTTGTAATCTACATTGAGACTTTTTAAATCGCGCTCATAGTCAGGCCATGTTGCATTTACGCGCTCATAGTCAGGCCATGTTGCATTTACGCGCTCATCAAGCTCGGCTAATTGGATCATTAACGGGGCTTTAATATTTTTGCGCAGAGCTTCGCTGGCGGGCGTGCCGTAAAATGGTACTCCAGCGCTTAATAATGATGAATCAACCGCAGCGAGGTAATTGACAATATAACCGCCAAAACAAAATCCAACGGCACCAAGTTTACCATTACTGAGTGGGTGTGATTTTAAATAGTGGGCTGCGGCAACAAAATCATTTTGAATTTTCTCTTTATCCATTGAGCTTTGCATGGCTCGCCCTTCGTCATCATTACCCGGATAACCACCTAGCGGAAATAGCGCATCGGGTGCAAAAGCGACAAAACCCGCTTTGGCTAAACGACGGGCCACATCTTTTACATAAGGGTTTAAGCCTCGGTTTTCATGCACCACTAAGACTACCGGGCGCTTGCCCTTTAATTGCGTTGGCACTACTAAATAACCTTGTCCTTTGCTATGACCATTGGGAGAATCAAAACTTTGATAAGTTGCTTTAATTGATTCATCATTAAACGAAACTTGTTCGGCTAAGGCATAATTTGGTAATAACGCTGACGTGAGCACTGTCATTGAATAACCAAGGGCGACTAAGCCACCAAGTTTTTTCATAAACGTGCGTCTATCCATTTTGCCATGAGCGTATTCATCGTACCAATCAAAGGCTTCTTGAGGAATGTGATCTGAATGTGGGTTATTCATTGCAGTGCCTATATGTTATTGATTTAAGATTTAATAACATAGCTGAGAGAACTCAAAATGTATATTGCTGTATGCTTAATATACTTAGCTAACTTCTTCACCGGCATGTTTTGCGGCTAATTCATCAAGTTCTGCGCAAGTGTAATCAAACCCCGCGCCATCGAATTGATAATTTACTTTAACGTCAAAACCACCATTAAGAAGTTTTGTTTTTACCCGGGCGACAGGCCAATGCTTTAATTCGTTTAAAAAACGATTAGCGATTTGACCAGATTGGAAGCGATAGCGTATTTCTGAATTCATATAAAGTAAGTATAATTTGGGCTGTTAACTTCGCAGTTTGTGGATTTAGCCGATTTAGTCAAGTTTTTTGTTCTTTAACATGCTTGATAAGGTCAATTGTGCGCTTATTAGCATTGGTTTTCGTCTGCTTTTGCTTTAACGTAAGGGTCTGTCAGATAAAATAGTTTGCGAGAAGATTACAAGGTATGCCTAAGTACGGTATAAGAGTGTCATGAAAACGCCAAAACAGATTTTACCGTTAATAGAAGACGGTATCGTTGATGAAGTCATCAGCCAATTAATGAGTGGAAAAGAAGCCTCGGTTTATGTGGTTCGCTGTGGCGAGCATATTCGCTGTGCGAAAGTGTACAAAGATGTACAACACCGAAGTTTTAAACAAGCAGTAAAATACCAAGAAGGACGTAAAGTAAGGAATAGCCGCCGCGGTCGTGCGATGGAAAAAGGCTCTAAGTTTGGTCGTAAAGAACAAGAAAACGTGTGGCAAAATGCGGAAGTCGATGCGCTTTTCACGCTTTCTCGGGTTGGCGTAAAAGTACCACAACCTCATGGTTGTTACGATGGTGTACTGATCATGGATTTAGTCACCGATAATGATGGTGATGTTGCGCCGCGTTTAAATGATGTGAGTTTAACTGCTGAGCAGGCAATTGAAGATCACGCTACTATGGTTCATTACATTCGCTTAATGCTATGTGCGGGTATTGTGCATGGTGATTTGTCTGAATTTAATGTGTTAGTAGATAGCTACGGTCCGGTGGTGATTGATTTACCGCAGGCAGTAAATGCGGCGGCGAATAACAATGCGCAAGAAATGTTTTTACGTGATGTACGCAATATGCGCTTGTATTACGGGCAGTACGCACCAGAAATACTCGATACGCGTTTTGGTGAAGAAATGTGGGCTTTGTATCAAGCGGGTGAATTAACAGCAGAAACTGTTCTTTACGGTGAGGTTGCAGATAACCATGCTGAGGCTGATGTTGATTCAGTGCTTGATGAAATCAAAGCTGCATTTGAGCAAATGCAAGAAAACCAAGAGCGAATAAAAGCAGCACAAGCACCTGAAGACGACTAAAGTTTATTAGCTTCATTATCGATTTTAAAGATGCGCGCTAACAGCATTAAATTCTGTTAGACTGCGCAGCCTTTAGCTACTCGCGGTGAGTTGCTTTAAATGACAGTTAGGAACGCAGGTGTCAAAATTTTTCTATCGTGGTAAGCCCGATATTATGGGTAAAAATAATCAAGGTACTTATCAGCCTAAACCGAAAGTAAAACCTGGTAGCGAAGAAAATCCGCTCGTTTTACAGGTGCAAAGCGCTGCACGTGAGCTTGAAATAAACGCTATTTTGATAGCTAATGATTTATTTGCAGATATTCGTGTTGATAGTACGCTTGCTGAAGATATTACTCCTTTAGATATTGTACTTAATAAACCTGTTACTCAAGTTTTTGAAAAAACACCACAACGTAATGATCCATGTTCGTGTGGCAGTAATAAAAAATACAAAAAATGCTGTGGTTAAAATACCTTGTTTAGGTGTGTAAACTCAGGTTGGTGCTGGTGTTAGGAACTTAAAAAATCAGCTCCAGTGATATAAAACGGCAGTTGTATTTAAAAGCTATATATTCATTAGCTTGTGATAGCGTTATTTAATATAGCGCTCACTTAATCAGCGAAACGTGTATGAAATACAGTGATAATAAACTTCAACAACAAACGGCAAAAAACACCTTACAACCCGTGTTTTCAGCTGTATTTGTAGTTACTCTGTTTTTAATAGTTACCTCGTATATTTATTTCTATCCTGAATTAGATAACAGTATTTTTTTTAATGGTGTACTTACCGACGCAATTAACCTATTAATTGTGGTGGCTATTTTTATCATTGTCCAAAGGGCCAACTTATCAGTTTTTGCTTATGTTAATTTAAGCATCGGTTTATTATTGTGGTCAGCGGGTTTAACCTTTGATCTACTTGATGAAGTGCTGATCCAGCCTTTGTTTATTGGTATTTATGTTGAGGATGTTTTACGTACTGCAGGCATGTTGTTTACTTGTTATGGTTTAAAGTTAACTATAGGCGATTTAACAAGTGTGCAGCAGCAGTTATCAAAAGAGCTGATCACTGATTACTTAACCCAAATAGCGAACCGCCAATTTTTTTATCAATATATGCAAAAAAATCAATCAGCCCCGTATACAATTTTGCTTATTGATATCGATTTTTTTAAAGTGATTAATGATCAGTTTGGTCACGATAGGGGGGATCAAGTACTGATCGAATTATCATCTTTATATGCCAAAGCTTTACCTAATAATAGTGTCTTTGCACGTTTAGGTGGTGAAGAGTTTGCAATATACCTGCCCGGCGATGACCGACCAAAAGCCTGCGATTTAAGTGAGCAATTACTATCACTTGCACATACCATTGAACTTGCTGCTAATCGAACGGTAAGTGTAAGTATTGGTGTGTCATTTAAGGCCCCAGAAGAAGCGTTTAATGAGGTAGTTAAACGTGCTGATCAAGCCTTGTACAAAGCGAAAAATAGTGGCCGTAGCCAATATTACATTGCTTAATCCCTAAGCGATTGATTACAGTAAAATTTACAATTTTAATTGGGGGTTTTTACACTATCAGTTAAATTTATTTGCCTGTTCCTGTTAATATTTATTAAAAAATGCTTATAAAACAATGCACTTATTTATTATGCAAGGCTGGTATTGAGCTTGCAATATGCTTATAAATATAACTTATAAGCACTACCAAGGTGATACTATGGCTGTTATGCAGCGCTTAAAGCAAAAAACACGACAATTTATTGATTCAAAGCATATGTTAACCAGCATAACGGCGGCTTCATTTTTAGAGTCAACAATAGTTCCTATTCCTCTTGAAGCAGTATTGGTGCCGTTGATGCAAGCGCGGCGTGAAAAGCTTTGGCTGATAGCCTTAATGGCGACTTTAGGCTGTATTATTGGGGCTTTGTTTGGTTACGCGCTTGGCTATTACTTGTTTGATGCGGTTGGCGATTGGGTGATCAATACCTTTTCAAATCCAGAGCAGTTTGAACACGTAGAACAACAAATGCAGCAGCAAGGTTTTTGGTTTGTAATAATGTTGGGGATAGTGCCAATCCCTTTTCAAATAGCTATGCTCGCAGCGGGTGCGACCAAATATTCATTAATAATGTTTTTAATTGCGACGACTATTGCCCGTTCAATTCGGTATTTTGGTCTGGCGCTGGTGGTGTATTATGCTGGCAATCAAGCGGAGCGAATTATTACAAAACATAAAACCAAAGCAATGCTTGGTTTGACTGTGTTGGTGTTAGTTATTTGGTGGTTAACAACGGTAATATAGCCGCCAAGTGACGGCTATATTTGTTTAGTTTACTTAACATCGCCATGGATAAGTGAATGTACTTGGCGCCAATCCACCAGTTTAAAATTTTGTGGTTGCTGTGGCATACGATTGTAGCCATCTTGCACTATTAATACGCCAAGAGGGTAGCCAGGCAGCGGTTTGGCTGTAACGGTTAAGCCATCGGTTTCTGACACGCCATCAATACCGTTATTTAAGTTTGCAAGAATATTAAACTTACTGACAAACTCAAGGGTAGGGTGTTTTTCACCTTTATTTATGCGATACACGACATAACTATTGTCACCTTGGCTAGATACCACTAATAAGCGCTCGTCTTTACCATGATAAATCTCCATACCTTCTACATCATCAACTAGCATTTCATTCACGGATTGCAATAAAATAGGCGCTTGCTGTGAATCAGGCTCTGCTTGGATAAACCAAATACCAGCGTCTTCCTCACCGGCAAAAAGTTCCCCATTTTTATCGTCACTACTACAGCCTTCTGGTTGGCTAGGTAGATTAAATTCGCGCACCAGTTTGCCCGAGACTTGTTGCTGTTGGCTGGTTATTTTATATTGCTGATATAACCCTGATTTATCATTCACAAATACATAGTCACCTGATTTCGATGAATACATGCATAAGCCATAAATCTCACTCAAATTGGTAGCCACGCTACCTAAGTGGTGTACGCTGTTTTGTATGTCGACAGTGAACAAACTAATGCTATTTTCACTACGGTTACTGGCTGCAATTAGAGTGTGAGTTGGGTTGTTGATATTACTACTTTGACGAACGTCAACATTGTTAACTCTACCTACGTCAAGGCTTTGAATTTGCTCTCCAGCTAAGTTATAGATCATCAGTCCGCGACGTTTATCGGTGCCAATGATCAAGCTTTTAGCGGCGTCGGTTGGATGCACCCAGATGGCTGGATCGTCTGCGGCATCACCAAATGCTGCAACTGGTGTCGTTTGCACGTTTGCATACACATGTGCTGTTTTTGCAGTGGTGGTGTTGGTTTTTGTCGTACTGGTGATTGGGTCTAAAATTAACTGGCTGCTGCGGTACGCGCCACTTTCATCGTCATACATAATGGCTTGAGCAGTAGTGGCGTTATTATCAATTACCACAGAACCAATACTGAGATCTCCAGAGACACGCCACTTTTGTTGTATACCTTGCTCTGGATTATATCGGTATAGGGTGTTATTGCTGCTGCTAGTAAACCAGAGGCTGCCATCAGTGCTGGTGGTTAATGCGCCAATACCGCTGGCCAGTTCACCAAAGGGAGCAACCATGGTAAGGGGTTGTTTACTCGCTGAAGATTCTGCATTGGCGTTCATTTGCCAAATGCCAAGTTCTTCTTCACTGATAAATAATTGCTGGCTTACATCATTAACCGCACAACCCGCAGCTTCATTTACACCGGCAAATTCTCGGACCGCCATGTTAGTGGTTTGCTCTGTGGCAAAGTTATAAATTAAGGTTTCGCGCATTAAGCCGCGAACATCAGCAACAAAAGCAGAAATACTCCCCGTATTGTGATTGTTAAATAGGCAGACCGCTTCAGGTTTTGCTTGCGGTGCAACAATCGGTGTGTGCTCCGTTAGTTGCCAGTTGCCGTTACTTTGAGTTAGGGTGAAAACGGCAACCAGATCACGTTCGTTATCAATACTGGTTACTAAAAAGCGATTATCGCCAATAGTACGCACTGACAGAGTTTCAAAGTTACCCGCTTTAAGTACTTCGCTATGTTGTTTATTTTGCTCTACAACAATTAAGCCTTGGCTTTCACTGGCTAGTAACCATACATCATCAAAAAGCCAAGCAGCTTGCGATCCTTGAATATTATTTTGTTGCCAAAATGGTGTGCTGTTAAGCTTTAGTGTAGTTTGGTTTGGTTGAGTGGAATTAACATCTTGGCTGCTGCAAGCGCCTAATGTTGCTGTGAGTGTTAATATGCTCAGTGCATAAGCAAGTGGTTTAAGTGTTGGCACAAGTAAAGTCCTAAGTTAGCTATGTATGCGATGCAAGCTAAATAACTTTTATGACAAAACCGTGACAAAAGAAAGACTTCTGCAGTGAGAGTAAAGCTATTTAGGTTTCCTTTTATTCAATGCTTTTTATTTTATCTATATGTTTTTATTTGTTTTTATTTTTAATTTTTAGTTTTTAAATGGCGCATTAGGGCATCGCTTTCATGCTGAGCTGATGTGACCCTAAGCATGATATAGCGGTTATTTTTCTGTGATGGCGGTGTGTATTTCTGTTTTCATTTGCGCTAATGCTTGTAGCACGGAACGTTGCCAAATAGCTTTAAATGCTTTACTAAATAAATATAAGAATAGCAAAGGCATAATAAATAATTTGATGATTAGTAACGACACTAAGTTTAAAAATTCAATAAATAAGCCCTCTAAAGAATTAGCCATATCGGTAATGCCAGTGGTAACGGTATCAACGACTTTGCTGATTAAATTGCCAGAATTACCTGCTAGTTGGTCGTTATAATCATGCAGCTGTTGTTGCAGCTGAGCTTTCTGTTGATATAACGCGGCGAACTGATTGTTGATAGATGCTTGTTGTTGCTTTAACTCGCGCTGTTTTTGCAGTAATGGTTTAGCCTCGGGAAGCTCTGTTAAGGTGAGTTTTTCGGCTAAACTGCGGGTCGTTTGAATGGCATCAATTTGCTTATTTAATTGCTCAAGCTGCTGTTGGTTATCTGTAATAATTGCTTTTAATTGCTGTTGCTGAACGGCAATAAGTTCGAGTTCATCGAGGGTTGTTTGCTTGTCACTATTAATTTTTGCGCTCAGTTGTGCTGATAATGTGGAGGTCGCATTAGCCTGTACGCTAAGTGTGTCAACGGTCTTTTCAACATATTGATTTTGATAATTAATTTCTTCATCTAGAAAGGCTTGGCTGGCAAGCCCAGTTGCAAGTACTACAAATGGAATTAAAAACCGCACTAAAATCAGGCTGGCTAGTAACTTTCCTTTAAGCTGTTTTAAATACCCAAAATAATCACAGACTAAATAACTAATGACGCCGGCGGTAAACAAGGCGCTAAAAAATACCCCTGATGAAATAGTAAATAAAATCCGCTGGATAAACAGTGAGCCTAATGATATGCGCATCGCATCGGCAATGTATTCGGCTAAATCGTTCACCGGATCAAGCAATTGCGCAGGCGCTATGCTTGCTATACCAATACCGACTTCAGCCGACTGTAATAAAGAAATAATGCCGTTAACACTGCGTGCAGAAGCATAAACTAATGATGACTGCACTAAGGTTTGGTCAAGAAAATCCATGATGTAGCTGTTAAATTGCTCTGACCAGCAAAGTAGTAGCAGTATAAGTATGGCAATATACTTGATAACATCTCGTTGTTTACTTTGCATGTATTCCTCAATAACATTAGTTAGCTTGTTCGACGCTACACTAATTAGGTGTCACTACGCAATTATGTTTGATTGAATTATTATAGCTATTAACGGTCAATGAGTGACCTTCACGCAGTTTTTGAGAATTTATGAAAGAATCCGCTTCACTTGTACAATGTTGTATTGATGATCTTGATCCCGTTCAAGATCTGGGTCGGTTAGTTGCTTATTTACGGTCAAATTTAGTAACTCATCTAGATGCTGGCCTTACGCCAATGGATTTAACTTCGGCGCAATATATTGTTGTGGTGCTATTAGCTCGAGGCAAAGTGCATACTTTGGCAGAGCTATGTGAGCATATGGTTTATGATCGTGGCGCGATGAGCCGTTTGTTGTCTCGTTTAGAAGAAAAAGGCTTAGTTGCAAAACAACAATCCGCAGAAGATCGCCGCTCTACGCTATTATGCCTTACTGAAAAAGGCCAACAGCTTTACCCTGAAATACTCCCTATTGTGAATAATATTTACCGCACAGCACTAATCGACTTTTCTGATGATGAAAAAAAACTGTTGGCAAAGCTGTTATTTAGAGCAATTCATAATTTGAAATCGTAAATCTAGCTAAGGGTTATATTGCTGTGAGTGCAGAGATTTGATAATATAGTTGCCTAGGCATTTATATTTAACAAATCGCAGGGTGTTATGATCGAAGCTACTTTATTAATGCAGTTACAGCAGCAATTTCCAGAACATCAGTTTGCAGCCGAAAATTTAAATGTTGTTCATACTGGACGTTTTGCAAATGCTATTGTCTATCGTTATACCGATCAGCAACTCGATTTAGTAATTAAAGATTTTCAACATAGCCCTTGGTGGGTGAGAAAAACCTTTGCGCCTTTGTCGGTGAATCAAGAGTATAAAGGGTTGGCTCGTTTAGCAGGCATAACTGGAGTGAGTGGGCGATTTTTACGATTATCGCCGATTGCTGTTGCCTATGACTATATTACAGGCACACCACTTAAACAGTTAGTACAACAAAAACAAGTGCTACCCGTTAGTTTTTTTAAAGATTTTGAACGACTGGTTGCATTAATGCATCGCCGAGGGGTTGTACATTTAGATTTGCGCAATTTGGGTAATGTGCTTTGTAGTGATGATGGTAAACCGTATATCATCGATTTTCAGTCGACGATACGATACGCTCGATTTCCTCGTTGGTTACAGCAATTTATGCGTGGTGCAGATATGTCGGGTGTTTATAAAGCATGGGCAAAGCTTGCTGATCAACCTCTGCCAGATGCCAAAGCTGATTATTTAAGTAATTTTAATCATGTTAGAAAGCGTTGGATTTTTAGAGGTTACCCGATCCAACGTGCATATATGTGGGGATGTGGAATAGCTACGCAAATTGCCGCTGCCATCATGGAGCGTTTTTTATAAAGCGCGTTATTACACGCTTTATAAATGTTACTAAGTTGGCTGATTTAAAATTTAGGCCAACCATTTGAGTCCCAATTTAGTGTGCTGATCAATAGTTTTGGCACACCGTTGTCACCTTTATCATAAGCATGGCGAACCATTACATCGGTATTAAGAATATCTTGGCCGCCAGGTCCGGCCCACTGGCTGTTACCAGCATCTAAAATACTGCCACCACCAGAGAGCATATTGTTGCCATTCTTGTCTAAGTAAGGACCACGAATATCCGTTGCACGCCCATATGCGATACGATAGGTGCTATCGGTTCCTGCGCAACATTTACCAACAGATACAAATAGGTAGTAGTATCCTTGGCGATAGATGATCGTTGGTGCTTCAATGCCACCTGAGCGGCTAGCAAGGGAATAGAGCTCACCAAATGGTTTCATCGTTATTGGGTTGATCCGCATTAACTTGATACCTGAATTCCACGAACCGAATGTTAACCATGGCGCACCATCTTTGGCGACGACTAAATCTGGGTCAATCGCATTGTAGTTATTGCTGTTGGTGGTGTTTATCACTAAACCATCATCACGCCAATTACCGGCAGAGACACTACTTGCTGAGGCTAAACCAATTGCCGAAACACGCGAGCCAAAGGTTGATATTGCATAATAAAGCGAGCTACGCCCATTGTAGCTTTTAAGTTCAGGCGCCCAAACATCAATGCCATCGTGTTCAGGCACATAGTTAGACCACCAATTTAAGCCATTAGGAAAAATCGCTGCCGCATCATTCCATGCTACGCCATCATTTGACCACTTTCCAGCGATGCCAGGCCCAGTTTGAAATATCCACCACGTACCATTTTCGTAACTGATGGTTGGATCGTGAGTGACTAAACTACCGGTTAATGGCCAATGATCCGTTGCGCCATTGGTAGTTGAAGGATCAAAGGGAGCGGATTCTACGTTGGCGAGTTTATTGAGCTGCCAAAGCTGTGCATCACTGCCATTGTATGCCCATTGGCTGATATTAGCCCCGTCATTGCCGTCAAAGTCATACAGGTCGAGTGCTTTTTGGCTATTGGCATTGATAAAGCTCACATAGCCGTTGCCTTCGTTATTAATTTGCCAATGCTGGGTTGCGCCAGCGCTATAGTCATATTGCACTACGTTTGCGCCATCATTAGTTGACCACTCAAAGACCTCCATTGCTTTACCGCTGTTAAGGTTTATTACAGAGTAGTTATTATTTTCAACCTGAGTAATGAGCCAGCGTTGGGTATCGTGATTGGTATTAGCCCATTGGCTAATATTCGCGCCATCAGCTGTTGATGCATTGGCAACTTCGACAAATTTGGCGCTATATTTTGATTTTATGGTATAGACGCCATTATCGATAGCGAATGCATTATTAAAAAATGGGCTGGCGGCTAAACTAAGCCAGCAAAGTAATTGTGTGGAAAATTTCATTTTATCTCCAAAGTACTGTGTGTGTATGATCCGATAGCTCAAGCAAATTTAGCATTCGATGAGCAGCTCAACGATTAAACTTTAAAAGGTTAATTATAATACTTTATTATATTATTACTTTTGTAAAGATAAATGGTGATTTAAGTTAAATAAAAGTTGGGTTTGGGTGGGCGTGGGAGCATGTTTTGCTCCCCATTGTTGTTAGTTAATAAACTGGCTTGGAATTTCCCAGCTTTGAACTAGCAATTCACCTTGCCACGTTTGGAGTGTGATCCATGCCTTATCTTTGCTGGTTATTAATTTTGGTGCAATAGCGTGCACATGTTGACCATGACGCGTGCCATGTAAAATACCTTCATCGGCTTTTGATAACTGACTAAGTGGTAAAGGAGTGGGGCCAATATTCATGTAACCTTGGCGTACATCTGCTATTTTTCCTTTATTAAACATTACCATAAAATCTTTAACGTATTCACCATGGTGGCTATAGGGGGGCGCCATATTAAGTGGCATGGGTGCAAGGGTAAACTCTCCCATTGTTTGCTCGCCCCATGAGTCAGGAAATATGAGAATCATTGATTGATATAAAAACCAAAATGGTAAAATTAAAATACTAGCATGTAGTAGATACTTATAGCGTTGCCACCAAGTACTTTTAAGTCGCGCCATTATTGTGCCTCCTGAATATAGTCAGTCGTTAGCAGCTGCGCCTTTGTTGTCTTAGCTAACTTACTACGCCACATCATAAAGCCTGTAATAGACATACCGCTTAAGATCACGCCAAAAATAAACCAAACTAGCTTGGTCCAGATCCCGCCAATTGTGCCGTAATGCAAAGGGTCTGCAATATGAGAAATAGTTTGTAGAGCGTTCATTGATCCGGGACTTTTAGTCTGTGCTAATTCGCCTGTCCAAGGATTTATCGTCGTTGAGAACGCATAGTCATCATAGAAAATAGTGTTGTTCGAGCCGCTGATACTGTACATGCCTCGGCTATGTTCTGGGAACATGATGTAATGAGGTTCAAAGTCAGTAAACTGCTGCTTAGTGAGCTGTAGAGCCTGACTTAGACTGATGGCCGGTACCGTTTTAGAGGTGGGCAAATCAGCTATGCTTACCAGCGGCGGATGCTCTTCAATATCAATTTCGTTATGCCACATAATTGCTTGAGTTAAATACCAAAACCCCGTTAAGCTCATAATGAGTAAAAACCACATAGACCAGACGCCAGCCAAGCTATGTAAATCTTTTAGTAAGGTTTTTTTACCTTGATTGAAGCGCAATTTAGGCTGAGTAAAAGCACGCCAGAAATTTTTATAAATAATCAGCCCGGTGGCTAATGCGCCAAACATGACTATTGCCATTGCAGATACAAGATAATAACCGACGCTATAACCAGCTTGCCATGGAAACAACAGCCAACCATGTAACGCGCGCATAAAACCAATAAAGGTGATGCCTTGATTAACTGCTTGTATTTGCCCTGTGTATTGATTTACGTAGGCAATTGCTTGGGGTTTATTGTGATCTGTAAATATAATAGCGTTTACTAAATACGGTTCATACACCAATACTGATGTGATATCAGCAGTTGGATGTTGTTGTTCTACTGCTGCTATTAATTCATCGATTGGTTTTGCAGGCAAATTGTTAGGATTACTTGCTCGAGCAGCAGGGTTGGTTAACCAGGTAAGCTCATGACTCACTACAGAGAGAGTGCCTGTAATACAAATAAAACAGAATAAAACCCATACAGGCAATGAGAACCAGCCATGTAATTGAAACCAAAATCGCTTGCTTACTTTAGCCATAGTGAAACCTATTGTTAATGATATTTGTTATCATTCATATTGCATTTCAATAATTGTACTATTAAACTACCTTCAATTTCAATTTGTCCTAAGGAATATTAATGCAGTTAAGTGGAATAAATACACCGTTAAGTATTTTATCTTTGACTCTTCTTTCACTGTTAAATCCTTCTAATGCTGTTGCCGAACAGCAAGCTGTGAGTGAAGGTCACGATTTAGAAGTTATTACGGTAAAAAGTCAACGAGGTTTGATTTCATACATGAGTGCATCTGGTGCAAAATCAGACGTGCCAATCATTGAAACTCCGTTATCTGTTTCTGTTTTAACGCAAGAGCGAATTGAAGACCTAGGCGCATTAACTATTCAAGATGCAATTGGTTATGTGTCTGGTTTATATAACGGTCCATACGGTGTTGATACCCGTGGCGATTGGTCGGTTATTCGTGGTGTGTCGCCCGTACAATACTTAGATGGCTTAAAATCGTTGTATGGTAGTTATAATAATGTTCGTACTAACCCTTATGGATTGTCGCAAATTGAAATACTAAAAGGGCCGAGCTCAGTGCTATATGGGCAAGGTTCAATTGGTGGAATTGTTAACTTAGTCAGTAAAAAACCAGAAGCTGAAACATCAGGGCAGCTTTGGGGGCAAGTTGGTAACTATTCGCGTAAACAAGTTGCGGGAGATATTACTGGTGCTTTAAATGATGATGCGTCATTACAAGGGCGAGTAATTGGTTTATGGCGAGAGAGTGATACGCAAACCGATTATGTGCCAGATAACAGTATTGTGTTTTCTCCATCATTAACCTGGTATGCCACTGATGATACAAAAATAACGCTATTAACTAATTGGCAAAAGAATGAATCAGGCACGAGTACCTCGTTCTTACCTCACTCAGGCACTATTTTAGAAAACGAAAACGGCAAAATTCCATCAAACCGTTTTGTTTCTGAGCCGGGTTTTGATCGTTATGATACTGAGCAAGCGTCAATCACTGCGATTTTAGAGCAAAATATTAATGCTGATTGGCAGTTTAAACTTGCTGCGCGTTACACCGATAGTCATGCTGATTATCATACGATTTATGGTTGGCCACCTAAATTTTTAGAAGATGGGCGCAGCGTCAAGCGAGTGTCTTATCTTAGCTCCGCTGATTCGCGGGCTATTGCCAGTGATGCCCAGTTTCATGGCAATATAATAACCGGTAATATTGAGCACACAATAGTGATGGGGCTTGATTATCAAAATGCTTATACCGATAACGACTCTGTTTCTGGACTCGCTGGCACGCTAGACTTATTTAACCCGAAATATGGCCAAGTCGCTAATTTACCAACGGTAGATGATATCGTTGATTATGACTCGTCAAAGGTTTATCAAACTGGCTTATATATTCAAGACAGTATGAAAATTGCTGATAAGTGGATAGTCTCAACAGCATTACGTCGCGATAAAGCAACAACAAACCCTGAAAACGGCAAAAGTGAGTCACAGTATGCGACCACCGGTCGTTTAGGCTTGATGTATTTATTTGACTCAGGGGTTTCACCGTATGCAAGTTATAGTGAATCATTTGAACCATTAATAGGTCAAGATGCTTACGGTAAAGCATTCGAACCAAAAACGGGTGAGCAAGTTGAAGCGGGTTTAAAATATCAACCAGCAGGTACAGAGCATCTACTTACGGCCGCCGTATATCATATTGTAGAGCAAAATCGCACCACCAGCTTACCAGCTGAACAGGTGGGTAATACAAATCTTATTGACCCTAATGGACAAGTTCAGCAAGGTGAGGTAACTGTTAAAGGTATTGAATTAGAAGCACAGCTAGCGTGGGATACAGTCGATGTTTACGCATCTTATGCATACACTGACGGCTATGTTAGTCAAAGTAATACTCTTGGTGAAGATGGTGCAAAGTTAAGTGCCTTGCCAGATCAGCAAGCATCTATTTGGAGTACTTGGCGACCTGAGTCATTGAACGGCTTTAAAATGGGTTTTGGAGCACGATACGTTGGTGAAACATCAGATGGAAGTGCCTATGTTGAAATGAATAATATAGTTTTAAATGATCCTATTAAAACGGATAACTATACTTTATTTGACGCTATGATTGGTTATGATTTTGATGACTATAGTTTTAGTTTACAAGCGCAAAATTTAACGGATAAAACAGTGATTACATCATGTTTAGCGCGTGGAGATTGCTTCTATGGTCAACGCAGAACTGTAACTGCGAATGTGCGCTATAAGTTTTAATGAAGTTAAGATGTAGTATAAATAAAGGGAGCAATTAGCTCCCTTGTTTGCAGTATTGCTAGCTTAGCTATCAATACTTTGTTGGTTAATTGTGACAATTCGTTGTGGGAATGGAATTTCAATATCCGCACCTTGAATCGCACTATATACGCCACCGTTTACGGCCAGCTTGGTTTCAATTATTTTCGTTGTCGGCACCCAGTAGCGGTAACTAATTGTTACTCCACTTTCAGCAAACCGTTCAATGCCAACTTGTGATAGCGGTTCACTTGCGACTAACTCATGGTCTTTCAATACGTCTTCTATAAGCTCTATAGCATGCTCAGCACTGGCGTTATAGGCAATATCAATTTCACCTTTGACCAATGAATAATTAAATGAGTTATGTAGTATTTCGCCAACGATATGTTTGTTAGGAATAGTAATCTCGACTTTTTCTTCGTTGATCAAAATGGTGTAGCCTAACTCAATGGTTTTTACTTGACCGCTGACATTTTTAACTTCAATCGTGTCACCAACAATAAAGGGGCGGGTGGCTATAATAGCCAAGCCTGCGCCATAATTTGATAACATCCCTTGCAATGCTAAACCAGCGCCAAGAGAAGCGGCACCAATTGCAGCAACAAAAGGTGTGACACTTATGCCAATTTTACCTAGCGCAATAATAATGAACATAACGATAAACAATACTTTCACTACATTACTGACAAAATTAGTGAGAGTAATATCAATATTGTTACGCGCCATTAAAGCGGCAATCATCTTAGATATTTTTTGTGCCACCCACAAACCAAAAATCAAGATCAACAATGCGCCAACTAATTGCATGCTGTACTTAACGAGGTACTCAGTGATCATGGTGTAGTATTTTTCAACTTGTTGGATTTCTGTACTGATCATCTATTATCCATAAATAAAGTGGTTAAACTATTTCATCATAGCAGAGCTTGACTCAAAAAAGGATAAAGTAATGGTACGATTAAAGCGGTAAGTAATGCGCTCAATGCCATTGCCACTGAAGCAAATGCACCAATACGCGGATGCTCAACAAGTGCGGCGGCGGTGCCTATTGCATGAAATGCAGTACCAATCGCAACGCCTTGTGCCTGATGGTTATAAATGCCCACCTGACGAAGAATAAGTAGCGCGAACAAAGCACCTAATAAGCCGATAAAAATCACCATCGCAGCTGCCAGCGAAGCGATGCCTCCGAGTGAATCAGTGACTAGCAGAGTAATGGGAGTAGTGACCGATAAAGCGGCAACAGATGCTGCTAATTGTGTAGGCACATTAAATGCAGCACTGAGTAAGGTTGCAACCACAGTGGCATTGATTATGCCCAGACTACAGCAGCCAACAATCAGCAAGAGATTTCTTCGTATATGCACAAATTGTTGATATAGCGGTAATGCAAGCGCAACAATGGCAGGCTCCAGTAAATAGCTTAATAGCTGGCTATGGCTAGCAAATTGCGAATAAGGCAGTGAAAAACTCACTAGTAATATGGCTATAAGCGTAATAGTGATAAAAACGGGATTAGTCAGCGCTTTTAATAAAGGATTGTTAATGGTTGTATTGAGCTTCCTTAACCCTAAAAACAGCGTGATAATTACAGGAATACTTAACCACCATAGATCAATCATGTTCAATCCTGCCTTTAAATATACTGATCACTGCTGCGATAAGCAGTAAGCTGGTCAATGGCACCAAAATGAAAACTGCACTGAGAAATTGCCATTGCAGGGCGATGATTTCAAGGTGTTCGATAAAACCAACCCCAGCAGGGATGAAAAAAAGCGGCATGACATTTAATAATGGCTTAGCACAGGGAGCTAAGTGATGCTCTTTCACTACGTTTGTTAAAAGTAACGTAAGCAGCATTAGCATCGCTAATAGGGGGGCTGGAAAGCTGCCTTGCAGCCAGTGCATGATTATTTTTGCTATAGCCAAACAACCCAAAATCAAACAGCTGCTGAGTAAATAAGGGAAGATTTTTTTTAGCACAGTTCGGGGATCCATTGATTATTTACTCACTACAGGTCGTATTATACTTCAGCATATTTGCTTGTTGAAAACTATGCGACTTATTGCTTAGCGTTGATATTAAGTGAATTTGTTACCAACGTTTACTATTTTGATACTCGATGTTGTCGGCGCCTTTGGCTTTTGCAATGGCCTTTTTTGTATTACTGTTAATAAGCAGACGAATTTGGCTAATGGTTTCTTTTGCTAAAATTTGTCTTCTTGGAGTGTTAAAACTTTGTTGGGTAACGCGTTTGATTGCCGCTAAAGTATCCGGTGAGCGAGCTAATAAGGTATTGATCATTGCTAAACAGCGTTGCTTTGGATCCGCATTTACTTCGGTTATTAACCCTAATTGCAGCGCTTTATCAGCACTAATAGGATCTGCATGACTGGCAAGCCACATGGCATCGTCACGTTTTAGTAAGCTAGGTAGTACAACATTTGCACCCATATCAGGGCATAGTCCCCAGCGCGCTTCCATAATGGCTAATTTAGCATCTGGGTGCACAATCCGATAATCAGCCCCAAGAGCTATTTGCAGGCCACCACCAAAGCAATTACCTTGGACAACTGCGAATACCGGCACACTTAGTGATTGCCAACCCAGCACAACTTGCTGCGCTAAATTACAGTTACCCGGTAACCATTTAAATAGCAACTTGGCAATATTTATGGGACTTTTCATAACGGCAGCAACATCCAGTCCAGCACAAAAATGCTCACCATCACCTTGAATAACGACAGCGCGGATAGTCGGGTCTTTTTTAATTTTTTTAATGATACTTGTCAGCTGTTTGAACATGACAAAATTCAACGCATTTTGTTTATCTTTTCGGGATAATGTAACGAAGGCGATAGCCTGCTGTGTTTCAAAATTAATCATGTCAACTCCTCTGACCTGTTTCAGTTTAGCTTACGAGCTAATTGAATTGATGTAAAGCGTGGCTTTCTTGTTTGAAAAGCAAGCTATTTTATAGCCTGTTATTGTGAACCTCTGATACAAATGATTACAAAGTGGTCTATATTTTTAATCGGGTGGCTTGTTATATGATCGACCCATAATAGCCTCTGAACGTAACTTGGCGTTTAAACACAATTTAAAATAAACATATAAAGGTAGTGCGCGCAGCTACTAAGGAGATAAACCATGCTAAAAAGGTTCACGCCTAGCATTTTAGGAACTTACATGTCATTAGCGATCAAAGGGGTTGTTGGTATAACATTAATCGCTTTTTTAGCTGGTTGCTCAGATGATAATGCTACCAAACAAGTCGCTCCGCCTCCTGCGGTTTCAGTATTTAATGTTGTTACCCAAGAGGTGGGGAATTATCGAGAGTTTGTTGCTCGCACGGAAGCTCATCAGGAAGTGAAAATTCGCGCTCGTGTTGAGGGTGAATTAATAGAACGTCATTTTGATGAAGGCTCATTTGTTGAAAAAGGACAGCTACTACTGAGAATCGATCCAAGTGAATATCAATCTTCTGTTGCTGAAATTGAAGCGGACTTAAAAAGTAAGCTTGCTGGCGAAGATGGCGCATCTCGCGATTTAAAACGCGGTAAAGAAGTTGCTGCACAAGGGTTTATCTCACAATCTGATTTAGATAAATTAACCACTAAGTATGAGCAAGCTGCTGCGGCTGTTATCTCAGCAAGGGCAAGCCTTGAAAAAGCAAAATTAAATTTAAGTTACACCGAAATTAAAGCGCCGTTTGCAGGGCGTATTGGTAAGGTTAATTACGATGTAGGCAATATTGTGAGTCCTTCCTCAAATGAACTAGCGGAATTGACCGATGTGGATCCAATTTATGTTAACTTCCAGGTCGAAGAAGGTGATTACATTAGTTATCGTCAAAAACATCAAGACAGTGCTAATAACCCTCAAAATGTACCAATCGATTTATCCCTGCGTTTGCCAAATAACTCGGACTTGGGGGCTAAAGGGCAGTTAGATTTTGCCGATACGAAAATTGATCGCAGTACTGGCACAGTTGAATTAAGAGCGACATTTGCCAATCCACAAAACATTATAATGCCAGGCTTGTTTGTCACCTTAATTGTTGAAAGTAAAGATAAGCAATTACAAGCACTTATTCCTCAAGCAGCAGTACAAGAAAATCAACAAGGTAAATTTGTACTCGTGGTGGGTGAAGATAACAAAGTTGCTACGCGCATTGTGCAACTAGGACGGCGCATTAATGCGATGTGGGTCGTTCAATCGGGCCTTGAAGAAGGTGAGCAAGTGATTGTTGAAGGTTTACAAAAAGTACGTCAAGGGGTCGAAGTTAAACCAGTTGAAAAAAAGGTCGATCACACCACTGGTACAATTTCTAGTCAATCAGACGCTGCAAACTAAAGGAAACGCACATGATAAGTAAAACGTTTATCGCGCGGCCTAAATTTGCCCTCGTTATTTCGATAGTGATTACGCTAGCGGGTTTGATTTCCATGGGTTTGCTGCCAGTTAATATGTATCCCGAGATTACTCCACCGCAAATACAGATCACCGCAGTTTACCCTGGCGCCAGTGCGCAAATAGTGGAAGAGTCTGTGGTCAGACCCATTGAAGAGCAAGTTAATGGTGTAAAAGATATGATGTATATCGAGTCCAGCTCCAGCAATAACGGCACTGCTACGATAACTGCATACTTTAAGGTGGGCACGGATACTGATATTGCTCAAGTCAATGTACAAAACCGTGTCGCGTTAGCTGAACCAGGATTACCCAGCGAAGTAACACGCCAAGGTGTATCGGTTAAGAAAAAATCCAGTTCAATGTTATTGGGTATTAACTTGTATTCTAGCCAAGCAAACATTGATGCTATTTTTTTAAGTAACTATGCAACAAATTACTTAACGGAACCGCTGGGACGAATTAAAGGCGTGGCATCGGCTGAGGTTATGGGTGAGAAAACCTATTCAATGCGATTGTGGTTACGTCCAGATAAAATGGCGGCGTTAGGGCTGACAGTAGGCGAAGTTAGAGCAGCATTACAAGAGCAGAATACCATAGTGGCAGCTGGTAAATTAGGTGCTGCACCGAGTTTACCAAGTCAGCAGTTTGAATATTCAATTCAAGCTAAAGGGCGTTTAAAAACTCCAGAAGAGTTTGGCCAAACAATTATTCGTGCTAATCAAGATGGTAACTTTGTACGTTTAACTGATATTGCCCGCATCGAACTTGGCTCAGCTGATTACAGTATTAACGCTAAGTTAAATCAGCAAGATACCGCTTTTATAGTTATTTACCAATTAACCGATGCCAATGCAACGCAAGTGGCAAGTGATGTTAAAGCCACCATGGCAGAGCTTGCTAAGCAATTACCAGATGGTGTTGAATACTCAATACCATACGATACGACAGAGTTTATCAATCGCTCAATCGAAGAAGTGATTGTTACATTATTTCAAGCTGTTGGCCTGGTTGTTTTAGTGGTGTTTTTGTTTTTACAAAATTGGCGCGCGACACTTATTCCAACTATTGCCATTCCAGTATCGTTGGTGGGCACGTTTGCTTTTATGATGGCTATGGGTTACTCAATTAACTTAATTACCTTATTTGGTTTAGTGCTGGCGATCGGTATTGTGGTAGATGATGCAATTATTGTAATTGAGAATGTTGAGCGGATCCTCAAAGAAGAAAAGTTGCCGATTAAGGAGGCGGTCACTAAAGCGATGGAGCAAGTAACCGGGCCTATTATTGCGACCTCGTTGGTGTTATTAGCCGTATTTGTGCCTGTAGGCTTTATGCCTGGTATTACCGGGGAGCTTTATAAGCAGTTTTCTGTAACGATTTCGTTTGCGGTATTAATTTCATCGGTTAACGCATTAACCCTAAGTCCAGCTTTATGTGCGCTATTGTTAACAGAAAAGTCAATGAAACCGATAAAATGGCTGGCGCCAGTCGAGCAAGGCATTGTTAAATCAACTTCCATCTATTCTAAAATCATCCACTTTGTTTTAAAACGCTCGGCACGAGTGGGTATTTTTGCCTTAGTTATTTTTGTGGTGGCAGGCTGGCTGGCTAAAAGCGTTCCAACAGGATTTGTGCCAGCCGAAGATCAAGGTTTTGTGTTTGTAGATGTGCAATTACCAGATGCGGCGGCTTCTGGTCGCACTGCTGATGTGATGCATAAAATAGGTGACATTATTAAACAAGAACCTGCAGCAACTGATTTTATTGCGGTATCCGGTTTTTCTTTGATTGGCGGGGCGGGCTCAAATAATGCTTTAGGTATTGTTATTTTAAAAGACTGGGAAGAACGCACTAGTGCTGAACTAGGCTTAAAGTCAGTGATTGGTCGTTTGATGGGAAAAATGTGGGCCATGCCAGATGCGCAGATAATGGTATTTAACCCGCCGCCAATTCCTGGTTTAGGTAATAGCGCTGGTTTTGAGTTTCGCCTACAAGACAGTGAAGGTCGGGATCCGACTGAATTGGCGCAAGTACTTAATGGTCTGGTATATGAAGCGAACCAACATCCAAGCTTGAGTAATGTGTACAGTACTTTTAGAGCAAATGTACCGCAGTACTTTTTAGAGATAGATCGCAATAAAGCAAAGGCTCAAGGGGTTGCATTAAGTGACATATTCTTAACGCTCCAAGCCCAGCTCGGCTCATTATATATTAACGATTTCAATCAGTTTAGTCGTACTTATAAAGTAATCATGCAAGCTGAGAGTGAGTTCCGTAAAAATCCTTCCGACTTACAGCATTATTTTGTGCGTAATAATGAAGGCGACATGGTGCCATTAACGACACTTGCTAAACTTGAACCAATTCTTGGGCCAACAACCCTTAAGCACTTTAATTTATATCGTAGTGCGAGTATCAGTGGTCAAGCAGCTGCGGGGTTCTCAAGTGGTGATGCAATAGCTGCCATGGAAGAGCTAGCTAAGCAGTTACCTAATGGCTATGTATTTGAATGGGCAGGGCAATCTAAACAAGAAATTGAAGCTGGCAATATGGCACCGTTGCTATTTGCTTTGGCCGTTATCTTTGTTTACTTGTTCTTGGTTGCACAATATGAAAGTTGGACGATCCCTTTTTCAGTTATAGCCGCAATTCCACTGGCGATGTTTGGCGCAATGTTAGCGTTATACGTACTGGGTATGGAAAATAATATTTATGCACAAGTGGGGTTAGTACTGCTTATAGGTATGTCGACCAAAACTGCAATCTTGATTGTAGAGTTTGCGATGGAAGAACGGCTTGCCGGCAAGAGTATTTTTGATGCGGCTCTTAGTGCAGCCAAAATGAGGTTTCGTGCGGTATTAATGACTGCTCTTTCATTTGTATTAGGTGTATTACCGTTAGTATTTGCAACTGGCGCGGGTGCTGGAAGCCGCGTATCGCTTGGTGTCACTGTGCTAGCCGGCATGTTAGCCGCGACTATATTGGGTACTTTGCTGGTGCCATTATTTTATAGTTTGGTGCAGTCAATGCGCGAAAAAGTAAAGGGCACAGCGACAACGCAAACGTAAAATAAGCCCTGTATAAAAAAAGTCAGGGAAACCTGGCTTTTTTTTGTCAAAAATTTGCTGAGGTTTGATACTATATCTGGCATTAGCATCATGAAAGGTTTATGGCAATGACAGGACCCCGTTTATACAGTGAAGAAGAAGTAACGCATCAAGCTTACGATATCTTTTTAGAGTTAGCCCCAGATAACCTTAGTGAGCAAGATGTTGATGATTTTAACCAGCATCGTGAAGAGCTTGGCTTTATTGAAGAAGGTGAGCCTGATGACCAATGGCAAGATTTTGTCGCATTAGAAATAGAGCCAGAATTATTTATTCAGGTGTTAGTGGGACTTGAATTCGATAATCAAGATATTTTATTTGCTAAAATTTTGATTAGCCGTGATAAAGACGCGCCGTTTTGTCATATATTATGGAAAGATAGCGAATAATCTCGATGCAGTATCTTAGTGAAAACAGCCTTGTTTTAAATATCAACACAGTGAGCGAACAGTGATTAGGTTACTGCTGTTGTTGGGCTGTCTGCTTAGCTTTAGAGTCTGGGCGGTTGATCCTTTTGAAGACTTTCATGAGTACGGTCAACTCTCAGATGAAGAGATCCATAAAATCCATCAAGGCGAACTATTATACGGCGATACTGAATTTGGATTTATTGTTAGTCGCGGTAATACTAATTCGACCAGTTTTAAGTTCAAAGGTAACTTATATCAAGATCTTGAAAATTGGCGTAATCAATTCAAGATAGATAGTTTATATAAACGTGATCGTAACGACACCACTGGCAATGATGAAGTCTCGGCAAACCGTATATTTTTCTCTGCGCAGGGCAACTATAAAGTAGGGGTAAAAAATGCCTCATTCTTTATGTATGGTGATTATGAAGAAGATGAATTCAGTGGTCTTGAGTTTAAAAGCACACTTGCGGCAGGTTATGGTAATCGTTTATATCAAGGGGTAAAAAACCAAGTTGATTTTGATATAGGGCCTGGTTTATACCGCTCGGTAGCACAAGATGATGCTGAGCTTGAAGATGAGCAAGACAAAACCAAAACCGGTTATTTATTACGTTTAGCACTGCAGTGGGAGCGTACGGTCTCGACTCGAACACGTTTCAATCAAGATTTAAGTATTGAACAGTCATTGTCAGGATTGAACTCACGATTAAAGTCAGAAACATCACTGATCAGCCAACTAATGGGCGCTGTATCATTAAAGTTTACTTATTTATATCGTTATAATTCTAAGCCGGAAGACGATAAGTTAAAGTTTGATTCAGAACTAAGTGCGACATTAGTTTATAGTTTTTAATATTTTAGAGAGTGTTATGTATCAGCATAAGCAATTTGCACTGTTCATTTTTGTTATTCTAAGTTGGATTGCCAGCTTTGTTGGTTTAGCTTGGTATTTAATTGGTGCCGATATGCCGTTAATGGTATTTGCAGCGATTTTAGTGCTGGTGGGGTTTTTGTTCCATGGTTTAACCATTAAAGTTGATGACAGCCAAATTAGCTGGGGGTTTGGTCCTGGTGTGTTTGGTGATAAGTTACAGTTAGTGGATATTATTGAAGCTAAAGCGGTAGAAAACTCTTTTCGTCATGGTATTGGCTTACGTATTACCCATGATGGTTGGGTATACACAGTGTCAGGATTTAGCGCGGTACAGCTAACTTTAAAAGATGGCAGCCAATATCGCTTGGGAACTAACGACCAAGATGGTTTACTGGCAGCGTTGGCGGGTAAGATAAGTGAGCCAATAGCAGAGCCTACACCCGTTTGATTAAATTATAGATATAAAAAAAGCGCAGTAGCGCTTTTTTTATTGTCGGTTTAGTCCACTAAGTCGATATTAGTGATCGTGACCACAGCCACCATCACCATGGACATGGCCATGCTCTAGCTCGTCTGCTGTTGCATCACGCACTTCAAGTATTTCTACATCAAAGTTTAAAGTGATGCCAGCGAGTGGATTATTACCATCAACAATTACATCGTCTTCTTGAATATCAATGATCATTACAGATTGATCGCCGTCATCTGTTGAGGCACGAAATTGCATACCAACTTCAATTTCCATGCCTTCAAACATCGACTTAGGTACTGCTTGCATCAGATCATCATGGCGTTCGCCATAACCTTGCTCTGGTGGCACAGTAACGCTGAGTGTGTCGCCCGCTTTTTTACCTTGCAGGGCATCTTCTAGGCCTTGAATTAAGTAACCGGTACCAACGATAAAGATCAGTGGCTCACCATCAAATGAGTTATCGATAGAGTTTTTGTCATTATCCATGACTGAATAATGCATTTTTACCACTTTATTTGTTGCAACGATCATAGTCACTCCTATTTATTCGTCTTCGAGAGAGTAGGGTAGAGGAAGGATTGATAGCTCTACCGTTGGGGCATGTTTTGCACGCAGTAACTGACTAGTTTCACTGTCGTTTGGCAACACAACAAGGCCAAATAAGGTTTTACTTTGTTGATTGTAGGCTTGGCTTATTAATTTGCCAGCACGACGCCAGTTTTCACCCATTTGGGTTTCAAGCTCTGGTTCAGCTAATTCTCCATCGCTGTGCCCTGATACGATATACATAGCGCGTTTATTTTTACCAAGGTATTTCATGCGGGCAACGGTTTCTTGGCCTGTGTAACAGCCTTTACGAAAGCTTACTCCACCGATAGCTTGCAGGTTAACCATTTGTGGTACGTATTCACCGAGTGCCGCTTCATTGAGCTCAGGCTCACCCGCTAAAATACTATGTTGGTGCCACAGCGCGTCGTTTTCAAGGGCGATAACCTCATCAGGCAGTGAAAATTCGTCATTAACCATCAGTAAAATGCGGTTTTTTGCTAATTTTAGTGCTTTACCATGACTAAAATCGCAAGCGCTATCTTGCTCATTAAAATGAATGTTCAACGCATTTAAGGTTGCAGCTAGATCATCACCGATTAAACCAATTAACTTGCTGGTAGCAGCGTGTATTTCAACTTTTGAAAACACCGCATACTTTTTTAATTCAGTTAAAGATTGAGCGGTTTCAACCGCTGATGCTGCTAAATAGTAACTATCTTGATAAGCAAAGAGCTTGGCTACACTCCATAATTTACCTTTGGCATTACAGTGCCCAGCCCATAAGAAGTTGGTTTGGTTGAGCTTATTAATATCTTGGGTAATTTGGCCATGAAGGTAGGCGAGTTTATCAACACCGCTAATGCGGATCAGCTGATGTGATAAAGGGCATGCGTGTACTGTTGACATAAAAACCTGCGTTACAAGAAATGTAGGCGCGTATAATACCGTAGTTAGCGCTGCTGGTATAGATGCATAAATAGCTGTTTATTCAGGTGCAATTTGTTAAACTGCTAAGCAACTTAGTACGAGGTAAAAAATGACTGAAATTCACAATAAAGCGCGTATCCGCTGGGCTTGTCGCCGCGGCATGTTAGAACTAGATGTGTTATTTATGCCATTTGTAGATGAGGCATTTGATTCGTTATCTGTACAGCAGCAAGCTGTTCTTCAACGTTTGCTAGAAGCGGATGATCCCGATCTATTTGCGTGGTTTATGGGCCATCAAGAATGTAAAGATCCTGAGCTTAAACAGATGGTACAACTGATTTTAGACCGAGTTCGTGTATAGGTTTAGGGTTACTAATAATGTTCCAGACCACAGACCTTTTGTGGTCTACTTTAGCTTGTTCGCAGTGTGTTATAGCTTATTTTTAACTAGCGTATTAGCGCAATTTATTTGTGTCGCCAGTAGTACTATTTTTGGCTATGTAAGTTGGCACTGGTATAAAAAATCCCATCCTCAGCAAGGCGTTTTTATATTAGATTCTACGCAATGTCGTTTTGAAAATAATACGCTAAAAATAAATGGCCATATCAGCAACAAAAGCCGTGTTTATCAAAGCAGTGTTTGGTTATATATTAATGGCTTTGCAAGCTCCCACTGGCTGATTATTAATGCCAGCGGGGTTGATGAACTGAGTTTTGTGCGCTTGAAACGTCTTACTTTGGCTGCTCGTCATGAGCAAGCGGAGTTAAAATAGTGGGCGTTGGATTATCATTTAACTGCGGGTAGTCAATGGTATAATGCAAGCCTCTGCTTTCTTTTCGCTCCATTGCACTGCGAATTATAAGCTCTGCTACTTGCACTAAATTACGCAGTTCAAGCAAGTTATTCGAAACGCGGAAGTTTGCATAATAATCACGAATTTCTTGCTGTAGTAATTCAACTCGGTGTAACGCACGTTCTAGGCGTTTAGTTGAACGCACAATGCCAACATAGTCCCACATAAATAGTCTTAGTTCATGCCAATTATGGGTGATCACCACTTCTTCATCTGAGTTAGTTACGCGGCTTTCATCCCACATCGGCAGCACTTTTAATGCTGGACTATGTTGTATTTTTGCTAAAATATCTTTTGCTGCGGCGTGAGCAAATACAATGCACTCTAGTAATGAATTACTGGCCATGCGATTAGCGCCATGTAGCCCCGTATAAGCGACTTCGCCTACCGCATATAAGTTATCTAGATCGGTCTTGCCGTTAAAGTCAGTCATTACTCCACCACAGGTATAATGTGCCGCAGGAACCACTGGAATTGGATCTTTAGTGATATCGAGCCCGACACTTAAGCATTTTGCATAAATGGTCGGGAAATGCTCAATAATAAAGTCTTTATCTTTATGGCTAATATCTAAATACACACAGTTAGCACCTAAGCGCTTCATCTCAAAATCGATAGCGCGGGCAACAATATCGCGTGGTGCGAGCTCTTCACGCTCGTCAAAGTCTTTCATGAATCGTGTGCCGTCAGGGCGCTTTAAATAAGCACCTTCACCGCGCATCGCTTCGGTGATCAGAAAGTTTTGTAGCTCTGGGTGATATAAACTGGTCGGGTGGAATTGGTTAAATTCCATATTGGCTACTCTACAACCTGCCCGCCAAGCCATGGCGATACCATCACCACTGGATACATCAGGGTTGGATGTGTAAAGGTATACTTTACTGGCACCACCGGTTGCTAAGGCTACAAACTTAGCTGAAATTGTTTCAACTTTCTTCGCCGCTCGGTTCCACATATATACGCCATGAATATGTTTACCGTTTTGGCCTAATTTTTTATCACCAATTAAATCTATCGCGTTGTATTGTTCTAATAAGGTAATTTCTGGGTGCGCTTGTACTTGGCTTATTAGCGTTGTTTGCACTGCTCGGCCGGTGGCATCTGCAGCGTGTAAAATTCGGCGATGGCTATGGCCGCCTTCACGGGTTAAATGAAAGCGCTCTTTGCCTTTGCTATCAAACTCCATATCAAAAGGCACGCCTTGCTCGATTAGCCATTGCAAGCAGTCATGGGCATTACTTGCGGTGTATTGCACGGCGGTTTTATCACATAAACCACCACCGGCATCTAAGGTATCTTGTACGTGAGATTCAATGCTGTCATTCTTTTTATCAAACACGGCAGCAATGCCGCCTTGTGCATAAAGTGTGGAACCTTCCGTCAATTCACCTTTGCTGATCACGGTAACTTTACAGTGATTAGCTAAAGATAATGCTAATGAGAGGCCAGCTGCGCCGCTGCCAATAATAGCGACATCCGTGATATGGTGTTTATTTTGGTTCATGTCCGTGGTCTTTGCGGTTACAATGCCCAGATACTAATGTATAAACAGTAATGAGCAAATAATAATATTATGATAGGCGTATATGTATCATATTTGGCGCGACACTATTAGTGATTTTCAACTTTCGCCAATATATTTATATGCTATTTTATAAAAAAATAATATTAAACAGAACTTTTCATTCATGCAGCAGTCAGAGTATTTGTAAACAATGGCAGGATATGAATGACAAGCAATAATCAGACAGAGGAGTACCGGCTCGAATGAGCGAGCAGGATTTGGATTTAGCGCTAGTAAAAAGGGTCCAGCAGGGCGATAAAAATGCCTTCAATCTTTTAGTAAAGAAGTATCAGAACAAAATAGCCGGTTTGATTTCACGTTATGTATCAAATCAAGGCGATATTGCTGATGTTGCTCAAGAAGCTTTTATTAAAGCATACCGCGCACTTCCAAACTTTAGAGGGGACAGTGCCTTTTATACTTGGTTATACCGTATCGCCGTTAATTGTGCTAAAAATTACTTAGTGGCTCAGGGCCGCAAACCGCCAGCAAATGATATAGATGCTGACGATGCAGAGTTTTATGATGGTGCTGATGCAATGCGTTCAAACGCATCCCCTGAGAACTTGTTATTAAGCGAAGAAGTTCGCGCAGTGATTTTTAACACCATTGATAGTTTGCCTGAAGATCTTAAAACCGCGATCACTCTACGAGAAATCGAAGGGATGAGCTATGAAGAAATAGCCGTGGTGATGGATTGCCCAGTCGGGACGGTGCGTTCGCGTATTTTCCGTGCCCGTGAAGCAATAGATAACAAATTAAACCCATTAATAGGCGAGTCTTAATATGACAAAAGCACACGTTAACAAGTTGGATAATCAGCATTTATCCGCATTACTTGACGGCGAACAATCATTAACTGATGAGGTTATTGCCCAGCAAGATGCGGCAACCTTAGGACGTTATGCGCTAATAGGTGACGTAATGCGTGCTGAGTCAGAAGATGCGTTCGTCTTTGATATAAGCGATAGTGTTGCGCAAGCGCTGGAAAGTGAGCCAGTTTATGCTGATTTCACACAACCAGCGGCACAGCCAACACCATTGGCTGCAACGGGCACCGATAATGTAGTGGCATTTAACTGGCGCAAACCAGTTGCACAACTTGCAATTGCAGCAAGTGTCGCCATGTTTGCAATTGTTGGTGTACAAACATTGCCACAAAGTGAAAACTCACCTAGCAATGAAATTCCGATGTTACAAACAACACCAGTAACAGGAATGGCATCACCAGTTAGCTATTCGTCAGAACCCGCTTTACAAAATGCAGAGCAAGGTTTGCGTGAGTTACAGCAACAGCGTATTGGCGCGTTAGTATTAGAACATCAACGCCAAGCACGAGTTGCATATTCATTAGAAAAAGCTCACACTGAGGCGCAAGCCAAAGAGGAAAAAAACTAATTAAATGAAAGTAATTACTTTTATTTTGTCGTTGGTATTAATGGCTCCAGCTTTTGCTGACGACGAAAACCCCGCAAAAGAGCTACTGCTCAAAATGGCTGACGCCGTTCATAATCGTAACTTTGACGCATCATTTGTGGTCGTGAAAGGAAAGTCAATGGAACCATATCGTTGGTTGCATGCAAAACAAGGTAATACAGAACTCGAACATTTGAGCTTACTCAATGGCGCAGGCCTTGAGATGGTTCGTATCGATGACCAAGTTACTTATTTTGAGCCACAGTCTGAGCCTTATTCAATAGATACTGATTCTATAGCAGGCCCAATCCCAGAAGTGTTGTTTAAAGATGTTGAGCGCTTAAGTCAGCATTACGATTTTGTACTCGGTGGTAAAGGCCGTATTGCAGGGCGTGCTGCGCAGCTTGTGCGCATCGAATCAAAAGACGAGTATAAGTTTAATTATTGGCTGTGGCTTGATGCAGAGTCATCACTATTACTAAAATCTGCTTATGTTAATCATGCCGGTGAGATGTTAGAACAACTACAGTTAACCCATATTAGTGTAACCGAAGAGCCCGCTGCGTTATTACTTGAAATGCTTAATCGTAAATTTCCAACGCCACTACCGGCAGCGGCAATTACCAAAAATGAAGCAAATACAGGAAGTAATAATTGGCAAATAGGTTGGTTACCTGAGGGGTTTAGTTTACTAAAATCAGACCGTCATAAGCTTGATTTGAACAATGAACTGACGGATTATTATTTATACTCAGATGGTTTTGTCGAAATTTCAGTGTTCGTACAAAGACCATTACCAGGTCGCAGACCAAGCGGTGCATTGTCATCCGGTGCCACGACAGTATATGTGCATAATAGCGGTAGTTTTGATGTGTCAGTGGTGGGGAATATTCCAGCAATGACTGCAAAAGCAATTGCTGAATCGGTTGCAAGACCCTTGTAATATAAGCTGATAATGATAGAACAAACTCTTACAGTGGTGTCGATTCAAGGCGCCACTGCGCATTTAGAAGCCCAACAAAAGCAAGCCTGTGAAGGGTGTAATGGCCGTTGTGGTTCACAAATTTTTAGTAAGCTATTTGGCACTGCTAAAAAAACCTTCCCCTATCGATTTGAAATTCCAGTTGTGGTTGGGCAAAAAGTAACCCTAGCACTGGATGATAGCCACATGGTAAAGCATGCTTTTGCAGTGTATATGTTGCCTTTGGTGTTAAGTCTGGTATTTGCGTTAGTGGCTGCTGAGGTTTTTTCTGTGCCTGAATGGTTGCAAATCATTGCCGCTATAGCTGGTGGTTTTACTGGCTTTGGCATCGCTAAAAGCCGAGTGAAAAGCCTAAAGCATGATGTTAAAGTAATAAAAATTCACCCTATTAGCCTTCCTTTAACTCAAATAGATGGTGATTGAAGCCAATTAAATGTAAAATTACGGCTTTATACACTCAGTCCATTAAAATAGAAGTTTAGAATCCAGTTTATGAAGCATATCCGTAATTTTTCGATCATCGCCCATATTGACCACGGTAAATCGACCCTTTCAGATCGTTTGATCCAAGTTTGTGGTGGTTTAACAGACCGCGAAATGCAAAAGCAAGTATTGGATTCAATGGATATTGAGCGCGAGCGTGGTATCACCATTAAAGCGCAAAGTGTAACTCTAAATTATAAAGCCAACGATGGTGAGACTTACCAACTTAACTTTATCGACACCCCTGGACACGTTGACTTTACTTATGAAGTATCGCGTTCACTAGCAGCGTGTGAAGGTGCATTATTAGTTGTTGATGCCGGTCAAGGTGTTGAAGCGCAAACTCTAGCGAATTGTTACACCGCCATCGAAATGAATTTAGAAGTAATTCCGGTATTAAATAAAATCGATTTACCACAAGCTGATCCACTTCGTGTAGCCGAAGAAATTGAAGATATTATTGGTATCGATGCCCTAGATGCCGTGCAATGTAGCGCTAAAACAGGTGTGGGTATTGCCGAAGTTCTTGAAATGATTGTTAAGGACGTACCGCCACCAGAGGGTGATAAAGACAAGCCGCTACAGGCGCTTATCATCGACTCATGGTTTGACCCGTATCAAGGTGTAGTATCGCTGGTGCGTATTAAGCACGGTGAATTAAGAACGGGCGACAAGATAAAAATTATGTCGAACGAGCATATACACACTGCAGATCAGGTTGGTGTTTTTACACCAAAGCAAACCAACACCGGTATTTTAAGAACTGGTGAAGTAGGTTTTGTTATTGCGGGTATTAAAGAAATACATGGTGCGCCAGTAGGTGACACTATTACCCATCAAAAAAATGCAGCACCTGAGCGCTTACCGGGCTTTCAAAAAATTAAACCACAAGTTTATGCCGGTATGTTTCCAATTGCCTCGGATGAGTATGAATCATTCCGTGATGCGCTTAATAAACTAAGCTTAAATGATGCGTCGTTATTCTTCGAACCAGAAAATTCAACAGCACTTGGCTTTGGCTTTCGCTGTGGCTTCTTGGGCATGTTGCACATGGAAATCATTCAAGAGCGTTTAGAGCGTGAATACGATATTGACTTAATTACCACCGCACCAACGGTAATTTACGAAGTTGTAACTAAGGAAGGTACGATTCAGATTGATAACCCATCTGATTTACCTGCTGTAAATGATATTTTAGAAATTCGTGAGCCCGTTGTTGAAGCTAATATTCTTGTACCACAAGAGTATTTAGGCAGTGTTATTACGCTTTGTATTGAAAAGCGTGGTATGCAAACCAAGATGAACTATCACGGTAAACAAGTCGCAGTTACTTATGAACTGCCAATGGCTGAAGTGGTGATGGACTTTTTCGATAAGTTAAAGTCAACCAGTCGTGGCTTTGCCTCGCTTGATTATAACTTTAAGCACTTTCAAACATCAGACATGGTACGTGTTGATATTTTGATCAATGGTGAGCGTGTTGATGCACTTGCGATTATTGTTCACAGAGACAGTGCGCAATCGCGTGGTCGTCAACTAGCTGATGCATTGAAAGAGCTTATTCCTCGTCAAATGTTTGATATTGCGATTCAAGCGGCAATAGGTGCACACGTTATTGCCCGTACCACTGTTAAACAGTTACGTAAAAACGTAATCGCGAAGTGTTATGGTGGCGACGTGAGTCGTAAGAAAAAGCTACTTCAAAAGCAAAAAGATGGTAAAAAACGTATGAAGCAACTAGGTAATGTTGAAGTGCCTCAAGAAGCATTTTTAGCTATTCTTAAAGTTGGTAAGTAAGTTTTTTAACCAAATTACGTAAGATAAAGGATTTAATGCATGGCAGGTTATTTTTCAATATTTTTAGTGTTGTTAACTTTAGGCTCAGGCTTAATTTGGTTAATTGACCATTTTATGTTTGCACCAAAAAGGCAGCAACGCTTAGCTCTTGCGCAAAGTTCTGCTGGCGGCGAGCTCGATGAAGAAACTGCAGCACTAATTGCGCCAGAACCGACGATTACTGAAACGGCAAAATCAATTTTTCCGATGATTGCGGCTATTACGATTTTTAGATCGTTTATATTCGAGCCGTTTCAAATACCATCAGGTTCAATGATGCCGACACTATTAGTTGGCGATTTTATCTTAGTACAGAAATATTCGTATGGCGTGAAAGACCCTGTTTGGCGTACTCAATTAGTTGATGTGGCAGAGCCTGAACGTGGTGATATTGTGGTATTTAAATACCCATTAGATGAAAGTATTGATTATATTAAACGTGCGATTGGTTTACCGGGTGATAAAATCGTTTACCGTGATAAGCGTTTATACATTCAGCCAAATTGCGAACAAGGACAAACACAACAAGGTGACTTATTGTGTAATGAATTTAATAAAATTGATATGGAGATCATTAATCGCGATGAATTTAAGCAAGGCTCTATGGATTTAGTTCGGTTAGATGAAAATTTGACTACGCTAAAACATAATATTTTAATTAACCCTGAAGCGCTGGAAATGAAAGGGCGTTACTATCAACAACCGGGTACACGTTCTGATGAATGGGTAGTGCCGGCTGATCATTATTTTATGATGGGTGATAACCGCGATAACAGCCAAGATAGTCGCGTATGGGGCTTTGTGCCAAAAGAAAACTTGGTGGGTAAAGCTGTCTTTATATGGATGAGTTTTGAATTTGAGAATGGCCCAGATGACATTTTACCAGCCTGGGTTCCAACTGGTGTTCGTTTTGAACGCCTAGGTAATATTCAGTAACAATGAAAAAAAATGTAACAGAGTTATATAGCAAAATAGGGTATACCTTTATTGATCAAGTATTGCTTGAGCAGGCGATGACCCATCGCAGCCATAAAGGACAACACAATGAACGCTTAGAGTTTTTGGGCGATTCCATTTTAAGCTTTGTCATTGCCAATGCTTTATATAGTAAGTTCCCCAAAGCGCGTGAAGGCGATCTTAGCCGCATGCGTTCAACGCTTGTGCGTGGACAAACCTTAGCTGAATTTGGTTTAGAGTTTGGCCTAGGTGATTACTTACGCTTAGGGCCGGGTGAACTTAAAAGTGGTGGTTTTAGACGTGAATCAACTTTAGCTGATGCGGTTGAAGCAATTATTGGTGCGGTATTTTTAGATGCTGGCATTGATGTTTGTGGAGACTTGATTTTGGCGTGGTACGAATCTCGCCTTGATGCCATTTCGCCAGGTTTAAACCAAAAAGATCCTAAAACATTACTACAAGAATACTTACAAGCCCGCAAATTACCTTTGCCAGGCTATACTGTAGTAGATACTAAAGGTCAGGCACACAATCAAACGTTCACGGTTGAATGTATTGTTGAAGGTATGGATAGCATCATCTCAGTTGGCAGTTCTCGTCGTAAAGCTGAACAAAAAGCCGCTGAAAAAGCGTTGAAGATACTTAAAAATGAATCTTGATACATTGATCCAACCGCACACGCGTGATTTAGATACTTTTTGTGGCATGGTCGCTATTGTTGGCCGCCCAAACGTTGGTAAATCTACCTTGCTTAATGAAATTATTGAGCAGAAAGTAAGTATTACCTCGCGTAAACCGCAAACCACACGCCACCGTATTATGGGTATTCATACTGTAGGTAAGCACCAAGCCGTTTATGTTGATACACCAGGCCTGCATGTTGAAGAAAAGCGTGCCATTAACCGTTTAATGAACCGTGCTGCTTCAAGTTCATTAGGTGATGTTGAGCTAGTTATTTTTGTTGTTGAAGGTACTCACTGGAATGCTGACGATGAAATGGTGCTTAACAAAGTAAAGCAAAATGGCAAACCAGTGTTACTTGTGATGAATAAAATTGATCAAGTAAAAGACCGTGACCTTGTGCTACCGCATATGAAGTGGTTAGGCGAAAAGTTTGATTTTGTTGGCATTATGCCAGTATCTGCGACTCAAGGTAAAAATATCAACCTGATCAAAGATGAAGTAACTAAGCGTTTACCACCGTGTGAATTTTACTTCCCTGAAGATTACGTAACAGATCGTTCAATGCGCTTTATGGCAGCCGAAGTGATCCGTGAAAAGTTGATGCGCTTTATGGGTGAGGAGCTTCCTTACTCAGTTACCGTTGAAATTGAGCAGTTTAAATGGCAAGAAAATGGCATTTGGCATATCAATGGCTTGATTTTAGTTGAGCGTGAAACGCAAAAACGTATGGTTATTGGTAATAAAGGCGAAAAGCTTAAAGTGATTGGCCGCGAAGCCCGTAAAGATCTCGAAGAAATGCTTGATAATAAAGTGTTTTTAGAACTTTGGGTGAAGGTTAAATCAGGTTGGGCTGACGACGAGAGAGCACTTCGCAGTTTAGGCTATGGTGAAGATTAATAGCCTAAGCGATATTTATGGATAGCGACTTCTACACGGCATATTTATTACACCGACGTCCTTTTAGTGACTCACAAGTAATGCTTGATATGTTAGTAGAAGGCGTTGGCCAGTTGCGCATGCTGGCGCGAATTAGCGGTCGCCAAGCAACAAAATACAAAGCTCAGTTACAACCCTTCCAAGCCTTACTGGTAAATTATACCGGTAAACACGACCTGAAATATATCCAACGATTTGAACTACATGGCACGCAATCCACACTAGTTGGGGATCAGCTTTATTGTGGGTTTTACCTCAATGAACTAACCAACCGCATTGTACCAATTAATGAACCGATTGATCATGCCTATCAATTGTATAAAACTCACCTACAACAGCTTAACCAGCACCCTAATTTACAAGCTGTATTACGTTCTTATGAATTTCAACTATTAGAATTATTAGGCTATGGCGTTGACTTTAGTTTTGATGCCGCAGGCGATCCAATTTCGGCAGAGCAAACGTATAGTTACTTTGCTGAATACGGCTTTGTTGCCCAAGAAAATCAAGGCAGTGGCTTTTCTGGCGCGCAGTTAAATGCAATTGCAGCTCATGACTTTAGTGCGCCGGATGTGTTATATATGGCAAAACAATTAAGTCGTCATTTAATGAAGCCTTTATTAGGCAAAAAACCATTAAAAAGTCGCGAGCTGTTTATATCCAAATAGTTTGGGTATTCACCAACAATCTTAATACGGTATTTTTAACCGTTATTTTTACAGGTAAAAAAATGAAAGATATTCTTTTGGGTATAAACGTTGATCATATTGCTACCTTACGCCAAGCTCGGGGTACAAATTACCCAGATCCAGCACATGCTGCGAGTGTTGCTGAGCATGCTGGCGCTGATGGGATCACTATTCATTTACGTGAAGACCGTCGTCACATTCAAGATCGTGACGTGTATGTGATGGCTAAAACAATCCAAACACGAATGAACCTTGAAATAGCGGTTACAGATGAAATGATTGATATAGCCTTAGATGTAAAGCCAGCTTATGTTTGCTTAGTACCAGAAAAACGCGAAGAGTTAACTACCGAAGGCGGTCTAGATGTTGTTGGTAATCTAGATAAGATTAAAGTCGCGACAGCAAAATTAACTGACGCCGGTATTAAAGTATCGTTATTTATCGATGCAGACAAAGCACAACTAGATGCAGCTAAAGCCTGTAATGCCCCTTATGTTGAAATTCATACTGGCGCTTATGCGGATGCGCAAACTGATGCTGAGATACAAAAACAACTTGAGCATATTCATCAAGGCGTAAAGTATGCAGCAAGTTTGGGTTTGATAGTAAACGCCGGCCACGGTCTTCATTATCATAACGTGAAACCGATTGCTGCTATGAAAGAAATTTACGAATTAAACATTGGTCACGCAATTATAGCGCGTGCAGCCATTGATGGATTAGATAAAGCAGTACGTGACATGAAGCGACTAATGCTAGAAGCGAGAGCTTAATTTTAACTTCTCTTAAAATGCAAAAAACGACTCAAAAGAGTCGTTTTTTATTATTTGTATCTAACTGGATTAACAGTTAGTTTCTTTAGCGTTAACGCCTTCTTTTACTTCTTCACAGGCGTCTTCTACTTTGTTTTGTACGTCGGTCACAGCTTCATCTATGCGCTCACCGGCCTCTTCTGCATGATTGTCTTCACAACCCATGATAAAAAAACTAGCGAATAAAGCGATCACAGCGGTTTTAATAGTTGTCGATTTCATAATGTAATTCCTTGTAAAAATAATAAATGTGTTGTTATTTAAAATAAATTGTTATCACTTAGGGACATTGCCGCGCAATGCACCTGAAACGAGTGAAATAACTAACAATACAATAAAGATAAAAAAGATAATCTTAGCAATTCCTGCTGCGGCACCTGCGATACCACCAAAACCTAACACTGCAGCAATAAGTGCAATAACTAGAAATGTAATTGTCCAGCGTAACATTGTCGTCTCCTTGGTTTGTTAATTTGTTCAGAGTAAATAATGCTAGTTACATGCCATGTATTTAAATCCTTTATTATCAATGCTATAGAGGTTTATTTCATTTCTCTTCATAAATTAGGTGGGAATTATTTACAGCTTTATCTGTAACTTATACTCGACGCTCTAAAAATCAATATTTTAGTCGTTTTTTGGTAAGACCAATTTCATTTTTGAGCCATTTGTATTTAATCAAGCGGTTGTTCAGTCGTTCAGTCGGTAGCTTTTCCAGCTGCGGATAAGCTTTTACTTATAAGTTATAGCTATATTCAGTATTTTTATCATCTATATCCTATGAAATTATAGCAAAATGTAGAGTGTTAACTTTGCTGAGCATATGTTAGTTTTGTATTAATTGGTTTTACCAATTTACAAAGTGTTGGACTTGGTCTTTTTCTTTGTTATGATTGTTGCATAATTATTTAAATAAAGTGATTTTTTACCTGGCGGGGCTGGGTGGAAATAATCAGGGGGGAGCAGGATGGATATAGGTCAGTTACTTGCTACAGCAGCAAACTTAATGATCACTGGGATGGTGGGCGTTTTCGTTTTTCTTTCGTTGTTGATTTCAGCAATTACCATTATGTCTAAATTAGCGGGTCGTTTTGAACAGTCGGTTGCAACGCCAACGCGTACACCGTCAATCAAAGCATCAGGTGTATCAAGTGAACACATCGCTGCGATAAGTGCAGCCATAGCTCAATACAAAAATAAACAAAAACTATAAGGAGTGACTTGTGGCTAAATTAAAATTAACAGAATTAGTACTTAGGGACGCGCATCAATCATTATTAGCAACACGTATGCGTTTGGATGACATGCTACCGATTGCACAAAAATTAGATGATGCAGGTTACTGGTCGATCGAATCATGGGGTGGGGCTACTTTTGATTCATGCATTCGTTATTTGGGTGAAGATCCTTGGGAGCGTATTCGTGCTCTTAAAAAAGCTATGCCAAATACTAAACAGCAAATGTTATTACGTGGTCAAAACCTTTTAGGCTATCGTCATTATGCCGATGATGTTGTTGAAAAATTTGTAGAGCGAGCGCACAAAAATGGTGTTGATGTGTTTCGTATTTTTGATGCGATGAACGATGTTCGTAATCTTGAAACGGCTATTAAAGCTGCGATTAAAGTTGGCGCACATGCACAAGGTACAATTTCGTACACAGTAAGCCCGGTCCATACACTTGATATGTGGTTAACGCTTGCCAAGCAGCTTGAAGAGTTAGGCTGTCATTCAATTTGTATTAAAGATATGGCTGGTTTGCTTAAACCATACGATGCAGAAGAGTTAATCAAAGCGTTAAAAGAAACAGTCTCTATCCCAATTGCAATGCAGTGTCATGCCACAACAGGTTTAAGTACTGCTACTTACCAAAAAGCGATTGATGCAGGTATTGATATGCTTGATACCGCAATTTCATCAATGAGTATGACTTACGGACACAGCGCAACTGAAACGATTGTATCGATTGTTGAAGGTACTGAACGTGATACTGAGCTGGATTTAAATCAACTCGAAGAGATTGCTGCTTATTTCCGTGATGTTCGTAAAAAATATGCCGCGTTTGAAGGCAGCTTAAAAGGTGTTGATGGCCGTATTTTATTAGCGCAAGTGCCTGGTGGCATGTTAACTAATATGGAAAACCAGCTTAAAGAGCAAGGTGCTGCGGATAAATTGAATGAAGTATTACTTGAGATCCCACGTGTACGTGAAGACTTAGGTTATTTACCGTTAGTTACACCAACATCACAAATTGTGGGTACACAAGCAGTATTAAATGTATTGACGGGCGAGCGTTATAAAACTATCACCAAAGAAACTGCCGGAGTGCTAAAAGGTGAGTATGGCGTAACTCCTGCGCCGATGAATAAAGAATTACAAGAGCGCGTACTTAATGGCGCAGAAGTCATTACTTGCCGCCCAGCTGATTTATTGCAACCAGAACTAGAAATACTCCAAGCTGAGTTATTAAAAGAAGCACAAGAGCAAGGTTTAAGCTTAGCGGATGAGCAGATTGACGACGTGTTAACGTATGCATTATTCCCACAAATTGGGTTGAAATTCATTAAAAATCGTAATAACCCAGATGCTTTCGAAGCTGTGCCAAGTGCTGAATCTGCTAATAAAGAACAACCAGTTAGCAATAAAAAAAGTAACAGCAACACAGTAAAAGCAGAGCAGTACAGCGTAAAAGTAGATGGTAAAGTTTATGATGTGGTGGTTGCACAAGGCGGTGAGCTTAAAGAAGTAACACTTAAAGATAGTGAGCATATTCCACAATCGGCGTCAGTTGCTTCCGGCGAAACACTTAACGCTCCACTTGCTGGTAACATCTTTAAAATCAAGGTGAAAGCGGGTCAAACGGTAAATGAAGGCGATGTAGTGATCATCATGGAAACGATGAAAATGGAAACTGAAATTCGTGCAACCCACACCGGTACTATTGCTGAAATTCTTGTTGCTGAAGGTGATTCAGTGGCAACGGGTGACGCTATGATAGCACTAGCTTAGGAGCTCAGAGGATGGAAGCATTATTAAACCTCTGGCAAGCAACAGGTATTGCTAATTTTACATTTCCTGCGCTTATTATGATCGCAGTAGGGTGTTTATTGTTGTATCTGGCAATTGCGCGCAACTTTGAGCCGTTATTATTATTACCAATTGGCTTTGGGGCAATATTAACAAATATCCCCGTAGCGGGCTTATCAGACCCCGGTGGTTTGCTGTATTACGTTTATCATATTGGGATTGATACCGGTGTATTCCCATTATTAATATTTATGGGTGTTGGTGCACTCACTGATTTTAGTGCCTTGATAGCTAATCCTCGTATGTTATTGCTAGGTGCTGCAGCTCAGTTTGGTATTTTTGCAACCTTGTTTGGCGCAATTTTACTAAACTATGTACCAGGTTTTGAGTTTTCTTTACAAGATGCGTCAGCAATTGCGATTATAGGTGGTGCAGATGGCCCGACGGCAATCTTCTTAGCCTCAAAACTTGCTCCTGATTTATTGGGTGCTATCGCCGTAGCTGCATACTCATATATGGCGTTGGTGCCAATTATTCAGCCGCCAATTATGCGGGCTTTAACCACACCAGAAGAACGTAAAATTCAAATGCCACAGTTACGCACCGTATCAAAAAAGGAAAAAATTATTTTTCCGTTAATGGTATTGAGTTTAACGATTTTGTTTTTACCTGCAGCAACGCCACTGGTAGGCATGTTCTGTTTAGGAAACTTGATGCGAGAGTCTGGTGTGGTTGACCGTTTAAGTAATAGTGCACAAAACGAGATCATAAATATCACCACTATTTTCCTTGGTTTAGCTGTAGGCTCTAAGCTTGCTGCAGATAAGTTTTTAACCGTAGAAACAATTGGTATTTTGGTACTCGGCGCCTTGGCTTTTGCAATTGGTACAGCTTCAGGTGTATTTATGGCAAAAGGTATGAACAAGTTCTCTAAATCACCAATCAATCCACTCATCGGCGCGGCTGGTGTATCAGCTGTGCCAATGGCTGCACGCGTAGTTAATAAAGTGGGTCTGGAGAATAATCCGCATAATTTCTTATTAATGCATGCAATGGGACCAAATGTTGCGGGAGTACTGGGTAGTGCTGTGGCTGCAGGTATCTTGTTAGCTCTGGTAGGTTAAACAAATCTTAAACCATACCCAGCGAGCTGAGTATGGTGAGGTAACTTTTACTTCCAACCGACTGGCGCAGTATTTACTGCGCTTTTTTTTTGCGCTTAGGGTCTGTTGACCTTTCATGGTTAAAATTTGTTCAAACTAGGGGCGATTTAATCACGGCGCGAGATTTGTAACCTAGTGGGCTAAGTAAAAATCGAGCAACAAAGAGTTAATCGCCCCTAGGCAGAACCCTTCGGGCAGCGCGTGTTTGGCATTTATGTCGAGTTATCTCCTATTTATGGGGAATAACCACACTACATAGGCTCTGCCTTGCCTAAAAACCAAACGCGCAGCTGCAAATTTAACCTCGAAAGATAAACAGACCCTAGGTATACTCGATAGATATTTTATTAAATAGGAATGGTATGAATATCTTCGTGATTTTAATTTCACTGTTTGTTGCATTAATCATTCTTGTGCCACTACTTGAAAAGTATCAGTCTAAAATGGGCCTAGATGGTGCGACTAAATACGCCAAATACATTTGGCCATTAGTGATGATTTCATTGGTTGTGCAATTGATTTATGTGTTGGTGAGGTAGAGCGTAGCTGCCAGTTTTAAGGTCTAGGAGCGGTAAGCTTTAAGTTGTAAGTGATAAGCTCGTGTTTAAATGGACTGTGTAGGTTGGGTTGAGCACCGCGAAACACAACGAAAAAATTGTAACGGTAGATATCAATCTTTGAATATTTATCTATGCTCGTTACTCTGCGATCCCACAACAGTCACGCAGCTTTGGGTTTCCCGTGAAGGCCACATGGTCTGAACGATGTTTAAACGCTTTGTATGGATAATAAACCCATCTTGTTAAGTTATTAGTGCCCCATTGGATCAAAGTAAGCCTCCCAGGTTAGAGCACAAGCTTGTTTTGATTTTGCTTTTTTCATGTAGAACATTGCATTTTCGTCAGTTGAACAATTCATAAGCGCTACACCTAAATTGTAAAATGCATGTTTGTTATTACTGCCTTGATCTATTGCTTTTTTAAAATATTCAGCCGCTTCTTGATGTTTGCCCATATCACATAGAACAGTTCCATAGTTTATGAGAGTTAGCTCATCATCAGTATGGTTATGTAAGACTTGCTCAAGAATGCTTTTTGCCTCATCAAAGTTTTGATGCCACTTGGAGTTATCTTTCCAAGTTTCATCTATTAATGATTTGGCTTTTTTGTTTATATCTTCAATGCTCATTCTGAAACGTAACAATCTATTTGTCCCATTTTGGTGGTTTTTTAGCACACCAAAACGGCGGTCACTAATGTTATCGGAGAAAATTGCGATATTAATAATCGCATGGCTAAATTTCAATCAATAAAATATTCAATTTTCGCTCATAGCCGTTTATCAGGTGACGTTTGCTTAACTTTCAAAACTATAAAAGTAGATATGAGGCAGCACATGCAAGTTCTATTGCAACATTAATTTGCGAATACAACCGGAGCGCATCACATCAAACAGTTCAACAAAAAGCCGTTGCTATTTACATAACAACGGCTTATATTTTTCGCTGACCGCTTTACTTAAGCGCTAACTGTAGCTCTCGGTTGCGCTCTAGCTGCGCTAAGAAGTTATCTGCGATTGGTTTAAACCTAGCAAGCTCGTCGCGAGGCAGTGGCTCTGACTTCGGTAACTTAACCGTTTTAGGGTTACGGTGAACGCCGTTAACTAAAAACTCGTAGTGTAAGTGTGCGCCTGTTACACGACCGGTGGAGCCGACAGTACCAATTTGTTGGCCTTGCTTAACTTTTTGACCAGTTTTAACTAGTTTCTTGTTAAGGTGTAGGTATTTAGTGACGTACTGTGTGCCGTGACTAATAAATATATAGTTACCATTATACTTACTGTATCCGGCTTTAATTACTTTACCATTACCCGAGGCAACTACTGGCGTTCCAGTACGAGCTGCGTAGTCAATCCCACGGTGTGCTCTTACTTGTCCTGTTACAGGGTGTAAGCGACGCGGATTAAAGCTTGAGCTTATATATTTAAAGTTAACCGGTGCACGTAAAAATGCTTTTTTCATACTACGCCCTTCAGGCGTGTAAAAAGTACCATCGCTGTGACGAATAGCCGCGTAACGTTGACCTTGGTTAATAAACTCAGCAGCAATAATTTTACCTGTGCCAATAAACTCGCCATCAACATAATGCGATTCATAGATTAAACCAAATTGATCGCCTTTACGGATATCATTGGCAAAATCCACATCCCAACCGAATATGTCAGCAAAGTTCATTATTTGCCGTTCACTTAAACCAGCAGCAATACCTGAGGTCCAAAAGCTGTTGGTCATTTCTCCGCCTGTTGATTTAGTTAATGTTTCAATTTCTTTACTATCAATAGACGTATCGTAGTTACCTTCTTCATTTAATGTAACGAATAGGGTATCTGTTTTTGAAATCACATAACGTAACTGTGCCAAAGAACCATCTTCGGCGGTAGCAAAGCTTAATGTTTCACCAGGGTGAATTTTACTAAGTTTACGTGTTTCTGCATTGGTATTAAGCAGTTTATGAACGGTTTGCGCTGAAAAGCCGGCGCGTTTGAAAATAAGTGCTAAATTGTCACCGTTCTTTACTTCAAAATCGACTAGATTGTATTCTGGGAATTTTGCTGCATCTTCTTGCGAATTTAATTCAGTTAATTTTTCGTTATCATCAACTTTAATTTGTAATTCGTAGCGCTTGCCAATTTCTAGCGCATCAGCGCTATTGTCTTTAGAGGCGGTGGCTTTTTCTGAAGGAATGAGTGTTAAAGCAGCAATAGCAGAAACCAAGCCTAGAATAAGCAATTTGTGTTTTTTTGGGAGAGTGTGCACAACGCGAACCATAACGTGCCTTTTCCTGCTGTCAAGATAATTAATCACTAATATTGCAGGATATACTTAATAAAGCGTTAATACCAGTGTTTTGTAGATTTAAACTGGCGCGGATTTACGCTAGAATCACCAGATTGACTGAATTTTTTGGAGTAATACATAGTGGACTTACAAACCGCTCTAGCAGAGATAAAACGCGGTGCTGAAGAAATATTAATTGAAGACGAGTTAGTCGAAAAGCTAAAGTCTGGTAAAAAGCTAAAGATCAAAGCTGGTTTTGATCCAACTGCACCTGACTTACACTTAGGTCACACTGTGCTAATTAATAAAATGAAAACCTTCCAAGACTTAGGTCATGAAGTGATTTTCTTAATTGGTGATTTCACCGGTATGATTGGTGACCCAACGGGTAAAAATGTAACTCGTAAGCCACTAACCCGTGAAGATGTATTGGCAAATGCTGAAACATATAAAGAACAAGTATTTAAAATTCTGGATCCGGCTAAAACCACGGTTGCTTTTAATTCAACTTGGATGGAGAATTTAGGCGCTGCAGGGATGATCAAGCTAGCAGCACGTCAAACTGTTGCTCGTATGCTAGAACGTGATGATTTTAAAAAGCGTTATGCTGGCGGACAATCAATTGCGATTCATGAGTTTTTGTATCCATTAGTGCAAGGTTGGGATTCAGTGGCACTTGAAGCTGATGTTGAGCTCGGTGGTACTGATCAACGCTTTAATCTATTAATGGGTCGTGAGCTACAAAAAGACGAAGGGCAAAAACCACAAACCGTATTAATGATGCCTTTACTTGAGGGCACCGACGGTGTGCAAAAAATGTCTAAGTCATTAGGTAACTACATTGGTATTACTGATGCCCCTAACGATATGTTTGGTAAAATCATGTCTATTAGTGATGAGCTGATGTGGCGTTATTATGATTTGCTAAGTAGCTTATCAATTGACGAAATTGCTGCGCTCAAAGAAAAGGTTGCACAAGGTACTAATCCGCGTGATATTAAAATCGATTTAGCAAAAGAAATGATTGCTCGTTTTCACAGCGATGCAGCAGCTGTTGGTGCGCATGAAGATTTTATTAAACGTTTTCAAAAAAATGCCTTACCGGATGATATCCCAGATATGACAGTAACGATTGATGAAGATACCGTATTTATTACTAATTTGCTTAAAGAAGCAGGCTTAGTTGCGAGTACATCAGAAGCTATGCGAATGATCAAACAAGGCGCAGTTAAAATCAATGGCGAAGAAAAGGTCACTGATACTAAGCTTGAAATTGCAAAAGGCAGCACAGCTATTTATCAAGTTGGCAAACGTAAGTTTGCAAATATTACCTGTGCTTAATAGGTAAAGAATGAAAATTCAGTTTTAAAAACCAGCTTCGGCTGGTTTTTTACTCTTTGTGATCTACAACATTGTTTTAATGATTTCGATGCCAAATATAACCAGTAACCAAAAGCCACGCGCTTGATTTAGCCGATTGATCAATACCGCAATATCATCAGCCTGTGGTAAACGCTCAGTACCAATACGCATTTTATCAAATCGAGTATTTTGGTATATGGCAGGGCCACCGAGTTGCACACCAACAGAGGCCGAACAACAACTTAATAACCAGCCACTATTTATTTGATAAAAATGTCGTCCATAATGCTTGATATAATGAATGCTCAATTTACTGGCTTTACTTGCTGCAATAGTCAGCGCCAATATCCGCGTAGGTAACCACTCAAGAATATATAATAGCCAACTAAGTGATTTTAAAAATGGGCTATTAGGCATAATATCTTTGCGCCAAGCTTGGTGGATCAAAGTCAGTAAGCGATAAGCCAGTGCAGCCATAGGGCCAAATAGTAGATAAAAGAAAATAACGCTAAAGTAATGACGAGCAACTCTTAAGATCAGCGTTTCCATAATGGCTTTGCAAAGACCAGGGCCTGATAATTTATCAACCTGGCGAGCAAGTAGTGGTTTTAATAACTCTCGGGCTGTAGACTTTTGATTTTGTTTAACGAGTCGTGCAATACGCAGCGCTTTACTTTCTACACTTCGCCACTCTAGGCTGAGGTATAAAATTAACCCAGCTAATAGTTCAGGGTAATATGCAAATTCAAGCAGTAAGATTACCAAGGTCATGATCACTAAAATGACTAAGGTGAAACATAACGAAGATGACAAATATTGGTAACTTGCAGGTTCACTCTTTCGAAAAACGCGTTTCCCAAGTGCTCTAAATACCGCAATTAAAAATGTATTTGGGTGATACCAGCTTACCAAAGGTAAAAAGCGCTCAGCAATGAGCGCTAATATAAATACAATAAAGTCCAAATGTTGCTGAACTAAATTGAGTAACACCTTATAGCGTTACCGTAGTCAGCTTTTCTAGTAATGCGATCACCATTTTTGATGAGTTTATTGAAGCGGTTTCTAGGTATTCTTCAAATGACTGTGGTGACTCTTTACCTGCAATATCAGACATTGAGCGGATCACTACAAACGGTGTTGCTAGTGAAAAGCATACTTGTGCAATGGCAGCGCCTTCCATTTCTACAGCTAACATAGTAGGGAAGTCCGCACGGGCTTTATCAATACGTACCGGATCACACATAAATGAATCGCCTGTACAGATTAAGCCGATCAAGGTCTTCACGTCACTGATGCTTTCAACACTTTGTTGTGCAGCCTCTATTAATTTAGGGTGAGCGGCAAAACCAGCAGGCATCTGTGGTACTTGGCCAATTTCATAACCAAAAGCGGTTACATCAACATCATGATGACGTACCTCAGATGAAATTACCACGTCGCCAACACTCAGAGATGGATCAAAACCACCGGCAGAGCCTGTGTTGATCACACAGTCTGGTTGAAAATTATCAATCAATAACGTTGTTGCAATACTAGAGGCGACTTTACCAATACCTGATTGCACTAAAGTCACAGTGTTACCGGCTAATTCACCTGTATAAAAAGTGAAACCTGCTTTAGTTAGAATTTGTGGATTTTGCATTGCTTCACGCAAAATTTTAACTTCTGGCTCCATCGCGCCAATAATACCGACATTCATAATTTTAAATTCCTCTAATTAGATGTTTAGATTATACGTGAAGTTAGCGATAAAAAACAAAAATGCGAGCTTAAAAGCTCGCATTTTATCGTTTAAGAAAACTTATATTTCAGCTAAAGCTGTGGAATGGGCTTTAGCTTGCGAAGGAGATAGTACCGCCGGCTTAGTAACACGGTTGCGTGTCGGGCGACTACTTTGTGCTGTCGGCTTGCCAAGCTTAAACATAATTGCTTCGCGTACTTCTGATGGCCGATAGCCAGATTTAACTTTCATACGGATATGTGGAATGCCAGCAGCTTCAAGTGCACCATTAACAAACCAGTCTCGTTGTGCTTTATGACCATCTTTATTGGCGTTGTTTACTAAGTCAACCGCTGCCACAATCGTCATCTTTTCTTTATCAATCAGCACATAATCCAGTTGTTTGTTTTTTGCTTTAGCGATTGCAGCACGTTTAGCTTTAGCAGATAAACCTTTTTTACAATCGATGATATCGATTAATTTTACACGGCTAACAATTTTATATTGATCGCCTACAGCACGTTCTAAAAGGTTTAAAAATGAGCTTTCAACTTGCGTAAATACACTGGTTTTACGCGTGAATGGGTAAGGGTTTCCGCCATCATCGGTAAACTTTGACGCAACAACAGATGCCCCTACGACTAATACTAAAATTGATAATAAAGCGAATTCCATACGGTAACTCCACAACAACAAATTGACACTGTAATATTGTTAGCAATTAACGTGCCCAGTTGTAGTGAAGTTACATTTTATAACAGTTAAGTTATGGCTGGTATCCGCCAGCAATTCCTTTTACTGCAATCGCCACGGCATCATGGGCATGCAGAGATTCATAATGGTTTATTTGTAACCAGTAATCGGCGTATTGTGCATCTTCTAACACGGCTTTGATTTTACGCGCAGCATCTTCACAAAACATCAGATTTTGACCATTTAAACGGGCAAATTCTTGCTCATCTTCACGCTTAACTGCCGCTTGTACTGGGGTTTTAAGTTCATCTTCAAGAGTATTGATCAAGCTTAAAATATCAAACTCACGGATGCTGCTATCTAGTTTGACTTTTACATTGGCGATAGAGCGTTGCGAGTGAGGAGTTGCAACAATGCCATCAGTACTGCCAAGCCAGTTGATCACTTCTTCATGGCTAAGGGGATGCTGCTGAAACTTTTCAACAAAGGCTTGTTGAATAAGTTGCCGAGCTAATGCCGCTGAGCATGGGCAAGTTGATGAGTAAGTTACATCAAGGCTTAACTCAAAACTAAGTACACCGCGGTCAATTTTTGCCACTATGGTTAACGGGTAGCTTTTCCAACCCGCTTTGCCGCTAAGGAGTGATTTTCTGCGCAACGGTAGTTCAAACTTAAATTCAATTTTAGCTTGATCCGATAACCCTTCATGGCTGGAAATAAAAGTATCTAGTGCTTGGGCAATCGTTGTGGGGTTTACCTGCTGCTCAGTTGATAAGGTATCGAGCGCTAAAAATAACCGCGACATATGAATACCTTTTGCGTCTTCTTTGTGAAGATTAACAAAAGCACGAGCTTTAGCGTTGACATTAATAGGCGCAAGATCACGAGATTCAAATAAAAAAGGCAGTTCAATATCATCCATACCAACCCAGTCTAATTTACCTGTTTGTAAGGCGGGAGCCGTATCTGCTATATCGGGCATGTTGCTTTGCATGAAAAATCTCGTTATTGGCAATTGTAAAGCGCGATATTTTACACGAAATAAATAAAAAATACGTGGTAGATGAAAATTTTCTGTTTTCGTCGCGGAACATGAAAATAGTTAATGCAAAAATGCTAACATATTAGCACTAGTGGTTTTTTTGTAGCTGTGTAGTCAGCTGATTTTTTATATACTTATATGTATAGTTAAGAGACAGATTTATATATGATCGATTCCTCTTTGAGTCCATGGGCTCGAACACTTTCCAGTTTAATTACTCGATTCGGTGAATTCAAAACCGCAACTATCTGTTATGCATTACTATTAGTCTTGGCATTAATATTGTCGTGTATGTTTTATTATGTTGCAGTGGGCGAGGTGATGCTCGTTGATGTGCTTGCCGTAATGTTTTTTACTGCAGTAGTGTCGCCCATTATTATCAGTGTGTTGATCAATTCAATTCGCCAGTTAGATGCTTCCTATGCGTATTTAGATAGTGCCACCAAGCAAGAAAAATTATTAAATCAAACTTTAAAAGATAATATCAATCGCTTAAATGTAGAGATAGATGAACGTAAAATGGCATTTCATGCCAAACACCGTGCAATCGAAGAACTCAGGCGAGAAATAGTTGAACGTAAAAAAACCCAGCAAGAGCTTGCTCAACAAGGCATGTTACTGCGCTCTATTGTTGATTCATCGCCTGATTTATTTTATTACCGTGATAACAATGGTGTTTTTGCCGGTTGTAATAAAATGTTTGAAGAGGTGATGGGTAAATCAAGTGACGAGTTAATAGGTAAAACTGCAGAGGAAATTTACCCAACGCAATTCTTACCGGAAGTATTACTAACTGATAACAAAGTCGAAAAAACTCACGCCGCATTAACGCTTGATGTTGAATACCCTGTAGGCAATGAAAACCGTTGGTTTGAAATGCGCAAGCTCCCATTTATTAATGATGACGGTGACTACATTGGTTTATTAGCGTTTGGCCGCGACATCACCAGCCGTAAAGAAGCAGCTCAAGCACTTGAAACCGCTTATAAAGACAAGGGGAAATTTATTGCCACCCTAAGTCATGAATTACGAACTCCGCTCAATGGTATTGTGGGTTTAACCCGGATGTTGCTAGACACCGACTTGGATAAGCAGCAACGTAGTTGGTGTAATACAGTATTTTCTAGTGCTGAAACATTAGGAAATATTTTTAATGATATTATAGATTTAGATAAAATAGACCGCGAGCAACTCGATATTGTTACCGACTCAATAAATGTTTCCGACTTTATTAATGATGTGGTTAACTTTGCTGGATTAATTGCTGAACAAAAAGGCCTAGAGTTTGAAATTAAGCGTAAAGGTATGTTGGATATTTATGCGCAACTAGATCCGACCCGATTACGCCAAGTGGTGTGGAATTTAATAAATAATGCGGTTAAATTTACCCAACAAGGTAAAGTTCAATTAGCGTGTGTTCGGGAAAACCGTGCGGATGGCGCGTGGTTAGTAATGAAAGTTACCGATACTGGACAGGGTATTCCACAAGAGCAATTACATCGTATTTTTGATATGTATTATAAAGCGCCAGATTTAAATGGCACTAATGCGATAGGATCAGGTATCGGTTTAGCTGTCACCAAGGCATTGGTTACTGCAATGAAAGGACAGTTACATGTGAGCAGTACCGAAGGGGAGGGCAGTTGTTTTGTGGTTGAAATACCGCTGGCCCTTTGTATTGCTCCGGCTGAACAAAGTTATGTTGGCCGTAGTTTGAATATCTTGCTAGTTGAAGATGTGCCGCTTAATGCTGAAATCGCCACTAACTTACTTGAGCAACGCGGCCATGAAGTTATCTGGGCTGAAACCGGTGAAGATGCATTGTCGTTTGTTGAAACTGAGGATGATCTGGATTTAGTACTACTAGATATGCAACTGCCAGATATTAATGGCGATGAAGTAGCAAGACAGATCCGTGCCGATAGCCATTTTGATAAGTTACCTATTGTAGCCCTTACGGCTAATGTGCGTAGCGCCGAAGAAGAGTTACAAGGCATCTCAATTCAAGGCGCATTAGCCAAACCTATCAATACCACGAAGCTTGATAAAATGCTGGCTGAACTATTTGATATTAAACATCTACAACAGTCTGATGAAACACGCCTGACGGTTAGCAAAGAAGCCAGTGAAAATATCAATGTAGAGTTACTTGATGTTGAAACCATTGAAGATTTTGTTAATTCGATGGGCATAGTAACATTTAAGCGCAGCAGCAGTTTATTTGAAAAGCTAAATCCACAGTATCAGCAAGAGTTAGCAACGTCATTAGCAGCTGGTGACCGTGAAGAGTATAAGTCCGTCGCACATAAGCTTAAAGGTGCTGCAGGTTCAGTTGGTTTAAATGATGTACAGTTACACGCTAAGATCATGGAACATGGTGCGATTGAAGAAAGTGATGAAGTATTAAATACTTGGCTAACAATATTGGCAGATAAAATAAATGAAGGGCAACATGCCCTTCATTTATTCTTACAGCAATTAGAACGTTAATGCTGTCATTACTTGGTAGAACGGATATTAACTATCGATTTTACCAATGAAACGATAACCTTCACCATGGATGGTGCTGATAAGCTCAGATGTGCTGTTATCACTTTCAAAATGCTTTCTGATACGACGGATCGTTACATCAACAGTACGGTCATTTGCACGTAACTCACGACCAGTCATATGCTTGATTAGCTGCTCACGACTAAAAATACGGCCTGGAGAGTCAAGCATTAAACGTAGTGCTCTGTATTCACCTTTAGGTAAACGTTTGGCATCACCATTTGGTGATGTTAAACAGCGGCTATTTTCGTCAAGTTCCCAGCCATTGAAAGTGATCACACCATTTGTTTCAAGGCTTGATTCTTCACCGCCAAGGGCAGTACGTGAAAGCAAGTTACGAGCACGAATAGTTAATTCACGAGGATTGAACGGCTTAGTAATATAGTCGTCCGCGCCAATTTCTAGGCCTAAAATACGGTCTACATCATTATCACGACCGGTTAGGAAAATAAGTCCAACGTTACGCTTTTGACGTAATTCACGCGCTAATATTAGCCCGTTTTTGCCTGGCAGGTTGATGTCCATAACTACAAGGTTCACATCATCATTATTTGTAAGCTTGTCATGCATGTCATCGCCATCAATGGCTTCAATAACTTTGTAACCTTCAGCTTCAAATAAACTAACGAGGTTTAGTCGAGTTACGTCTTCATCCTCTACAATCAGAATGACTGGCGTTTGCATTATTAATTAACCTTTTTCGGAATATTTTATTTACAATTAATTCGGTATTGTATTATAAAACCGAATACTAGTGATTATAGGAGTATATCCAATTGTTAACAAGTAAAATCAATTCGGATGAAATTTAGAAACAGCTAATAACCGAGATTGCACTTTAAAACTGCTGCGCAACAACTGCTGTTTATTGATATACAGTCGGATTTTATTCCCTTCTTGGACCAAAGAGACAACGCCCCCTTTTTCTAAAAAATTGATACTCTCACCAACTGTTAAGGTATTTAATGAAATGGTATCGATCCAAAGTGGAATTATATCATCTTCCATTGTTTCATCAATGTATGTGATATCACAAAAGCGAGAAAGTTCAGAAATTTGCTGTTTTTTATCAATTAACACTGTTTCAATCGGTATATCGTTAATTTTAAGATTCGAATTATCCTTTAATAACTCACCAATTCCATGTTCAACGTCATAAAAACAAAAAGTCACAGCCTGTTTATTGTTAACTTTGGGGAACTCGACGAATTTTGCAATCTGAAATAGAAATGCCGATTTGACTTGTTCAGGTGATTTAGCCTGTAAAAATGCTGGAAACAACAGCATCAGAGCCAGTAATAAACCCGTTAGTTTCATAATTTGCTTGCCTCAGTTAAGGGCAAGGTAATTATAAAGCGTGTGCCTTCTATATTTTGATCATCAAAATAAACATTGCCACCTAAGGCTTGTGTGACTAAGTTGTAAACTAGATGCATACCTAAACCACTGCCACCTTCGCCGCGTTTAGTGGTAACAAAGGGATCAAAAATGCGTTTTTTAACGCTTTTATCAACCCCGATACCATTATCATAATAGTTAATGCTCAGGCTACTTTCGTTGCGTTCCACTGTAATTTCGATTTCGTTATTTTGATTATCTTTAAAGCCGTGGATCACCGAGTTACTTAACAATTGCTGCAATATCTGCTGAAGCGGGCCTGCTTTACTTTCGATCATCAATTGTTCAGAACAATGAATAACGATTTTAGGAGCTTTGCTCTCTAATTCAGTACGCATTGAAAGCATCACGTTGGTGATAAGCTCATGCATATTGACCAGCGAATTAATCTCTCCATCTTGGTTCACCGCTACTTTTTTAAAGCTGGATACCAGTTCCGCAGCGCGATTTAAATTCCGATAGATAAGATCTAAGTTTTCTATACCATTGTCGATAAAACGTTTCAATTGACTTGAGGTTAAGGTTTTTTGCTCAAACCCTAGGCTTATTTCTGCCAGTTTATCGCGTAGCAGGGTAGAGCCAGTGATCCCTAAACCAATAGGTGTATTTACTTCATGTGCAACACCTGCAACCATTTGCCCTAAAGAGGCCATCTTTTCACTTTCAACAATCTGATTTTGGTATTGATGCATCCGTTCAAGGGTTGTTAGCAACTCTTGATTTGCTTCTCTGAGCGCGATTGTACGTTGGTTTACTTTTTCTTCTAAGCTTTGGTTTAATTGTTTAATTTCTTGCTTATCGTTTTTATGGCGCTCTATTTGATTTTGCGTGCGAGTCAGCATGATGTTTAAACTGTTCGAAAGCATGTTGATTTCGGTAATATTAGTTTTTGGGGCTCGGGCGTTGTAATTATGATTTTTCGAGACATCTTGCAGTAATCTGCTTAAGTGGTCTATAGGGTCGGCAATACGTTTTTGAATTCGTTTTGCTACAAAATAAACCAGTATTAAAACGAATAACGTTAAAAGAATATCAATAAGAATTTTTTGGTTGATATACTCGTTGAGGCGCTCTAGGCCGCCACGAATATACACATAACCCTTAATATCACCTTCGTACGTGATTGGCTTGATTAGTTCTACGTAGTCTTCAGTGATCCTAGGCTGTTGGAGTTGTTCAATACTATCAACCCGAAGCGGCACTGGTGGCGTTTTTCGTGCATTAAAGCTGGTAAAAAATACCGCTTTATTTGAAATTTCGTCAATTGCGTAAATATGTATATTTTTAACGAGTGGAATTTTTTCGAAAGATTTAAGACGTTGTTCTTCGGTTTTTCTATCATCAAATAGTACGGTTACTTGGGCATTAAAGGCGATAATTTCTGCAAGGATATTGAGCTTATTGATGATTAACTGTTTTTGCTCTTTGACATCAAGGTAGGTCGAAATAGAAATAGATAACGATAAACACAAAGCAGTAACAAGCATGACTGCACTGATCAGGGCTTTGCGAATACTTGTTGGCGATGTTGATAAAGGCATTATTGTAATGAAGGCCCAGTTATATAATTTTTATTGAGTTGCTGTAAGTCTAGCAAAGACCTATCAAAGTGACTAAAAAATATAATAACTTTATTGAAAAGCTGCCATTTATATTATTTGGCAGCGTTTGTGAGGCAATAGTTGTAATTAACTGCTATACACTGAAAATTTATTGGTTTTGTGTACTACTTGATAACTACCGAACTGAGTTTCTAGAATTGGCGGGTATTTCAAGAAGCAGTTTGCAACAATAGTTAACTTGCCTTGCTTAGTTAAGTGCTGTTTAGCACCACTTAAAAACTGTTCAGCAACAGTATAATCAGTGGCAATACCGGTATGAAATGGTGGATTTGAAATAATAAGCTCAAATTTTCCAGTTACATTTGCTAATCCATCACTTAGTAAAGCGCTACCGTTTACACCGTTAAGTGCCAATGTTTGCGTGGTTGCATAAGCTGCAAGAGCACTAACATCCGTACAGGTAAAACTCAAAGCTGGATTTTTCAAACCTAAGAAGGTCGCAATAAGACCCGCGCCACAGCCAAAATCCAGCACATTGCCAGATTTAATTTCAGGTGCATTCTCTAACAGTATTTTAGTACCGCCATCAAGTTCACCGTGATTAAATACGCCAGGTACGCTAATGGCATTAAAACTAACGCCAGCCACATCAACATTAAATTGTTTGTGGTAACGAGTAATAACAAACTCAGCTAAGGTTTTTATCTCGGTGAATAAATACAAAGCACAATGGCGGGCACTGTCGATTTTATTGCTGTATTCACAGTGGCTACTAAATTGCTTTTCGATCGATTTCACACCACTTTTATTTTCACCAACCACCAGTAACTCAGCGTCTGGGTTGATAACCGCGCGAATATTGTCCAACGTCATCAATGCTTCAGGTTTTGCTTTTGGGTAGTAATAAATAACGAGGTCAAAGTGTTGACCGGCTATCTCATGGCTAACACAAACATCAATAGTGTTGATATTTTTAGCAAATTCGCCATTAGCATGGTTGTAGCTAAAAGCGCTGATCTTGCTGTTTGGATTTAACTGGCGCAGTTGTGACAAAAAGCCATCTTGCACAAAATTAACTACTAAAATAGAGTCCGCCGTTAGGTTTGCACTATTGCGTAGTAAAAGTGAACTTGGATTAGTTAATGCGCTCATATATGGCTTTGCCTTTAAAGTTGTTTTGATTAATTTAGCTAATACGCTCGAACATTAAATCCCAAACGCCATGACCTAAACGATGGCCGCGTTGCTCAAATTTCGTCAAGGGACGTAAATCAGGACGTGGCACATAATCGTTAGTCTCTGATTGGTTTTTAAAATGCTCCGCTGCTTGCATTACTTCAAGCATATGTTCTGCGTAGTTTTCCCAATCAGTTGCCATATGGAAGACACCGCCAATTTTTAATTTGCTACGCAAGCTCTCTACAAATGCAGGTTGTACAATACGACGCTTATGGTGACGTTTTTTATGCCATGGATCAGGGAAGAATAGTTGCACCGTTGTAATGCTGCCCTCAGCAATACAATCAGCAAATACTTCAACAGCGTCATGCTCAAAAATACGTAAGTTTGTAATGCCTGCTTCATCAGCATCCATTAAACATGCGCCAACACCAGGGCGGTGTACTTCAATACCAATAAAGTTAAGGTGTGGTGCGCTCTTGGCCATTTCGACCAATGATTTACCCATACCAAAACCAATTTCTAAAACAACGTCGTTGTCATTGCCAAATACTTGGGCTAGATCAAGCATGCCTTGTTGATGTTCAAGCCCCATGGTTGGCCAGCATTTTTCAATTGCCGCAGCTTGTCCTTTGGTTAAACGACCTTCGCGCTTAACAAAACTGCGAATGGTACGAATATATTTACCTTCTTGCATCGCTTGCTCAAGGTTATCGTTACTTGAATCACTCATATATTTTGGCCTGATGAAAACAACATGTCTTAAAATGGTGGCGTATTATCCCTGACCACGGCGTTGATCACAAGGCCTTATCTTTTGTGTATGTTTATAACTTGATATTTTAACTCACTGCAATAGACTGAGCGCCATTAAGGGTCGGGTTTTAAAAGTAGTTATTTTGAAGTTAAACAACAGTGAAGCAAGCTGGTTTTCTCAGCAAGTAGTCGATTGGTATGAATTACATGGGCGTAAAACTTTACCTTGGCAATTAAATAAAACACCTTACAAGGTGTGGATATCTGAGGTGATGTTGCAACAAACTCAGGTAATCACAGTTATTCCTTACTTTGAAAAGTTTATGCAAAGTTTTCCAGATATTATCGCTTTAGCAAATGCAGATGAAGATCACGTGCTGCATCACTGGACAGGATTGGGCTATTACGCTCGAGCTCGCAATTTACATAAAACCGCAAAGATAATCCGAGATCAATACAAAGGCGAGTTTCCAACAACGTTAGACGAGGTTGTTGCTTTGCCTGGAATTGGGCGCTCGACTGCAGGAGCTGTTTTATCGCTTTCTCTTGGCCAACATCATCCTATATTAGATGGTAATGTAAAACGTGTGCTTGCCAGATTTTTTATGATTGAAGGTTGGTACGGAGTTAAAAAAGTTGAAAACCAATTATGGCAACTATCAGAGCAGTTAACTCCAGCAAAACAAGTGACTGAGTTTAACCAAGCAATGATGGATTTAGGAGCAAGCCTCTGCTCACGTAGCAAGTTTGATTGCCAACCTTGCCCGTTGCGCTCGCGTTGTGCAGCGTATAAGACTGAGCAGGTAAAACAGTTCCCTCATTCAAAACCTAAAAAAGCAGTGCCAAAGAAAGTGTGTCATCAATTAATTATTCAATGTAATGATCAAGTATTGATGGAAAAAAGGCCTAACTCAGGAATATGGGGCGGCTTATTTAGTTTTTTTGAGTTTGAGCAAAAATCTCAGTTAGATACTTTTTTAGCACAGCAAGGGCTTGCCGTTACAACTGTGCCAATTGAGCCTTTTACGCATATATTTTCGCACTTTGAATTAACTATTAATCCGCATGTACTCACTTTGCATAAAGTGTCTGATGTGGTGAATGAGCGACAACTAGTTTGGTACCCATTGGACCAGTCCATAGAGGTTGGTTTAGCCGCTCCAACTAAAAAGCTAGTTAAACAAATTGCTACAATAGTTTACACTAACTGATATCGTTTCTAAGAGCACAAGAGAGCAATCATGGCACGCACTGTATTTTGTCAAAAGTTACAAAAAGAAGCCGAAGGGCTTGGTTTCCAACTTTACCCTGGTGAGTTGGGTGAAAGGATTTTTAATAATATTTCTAAAGAAGCATTTGCACAGTGGCAGCACAAGCAAACAATGCTGATCAATGAAAAGCATTTAAATATGATGGATCCAGAGCATCGTACTTTTTTAGAAGAGCAAATGGTTGGCTTTTTGTTTGAAGATAAAGATGTAGAAATCGAAGGCTACCGTCCGCCAGAAAAATGATTTTCACATGCGAATAAAAAGGGCAATAAGCCCTTTTTTAACGCTTGAATTAAATCAGATCATCTTGCTCTTGAGCATTACTAACTTGCTCTTTTAAAAACTGCGCAACACGGGAGTACTCAATCTCTAAATTGTCACGCAGTTCAATTAGTTGATCACTGGTTAAGTCTTGTTCTTTACAGTTATCTTCAAAGTCAGCTGCCAGTTCAGCTACTTTTTCTGCGCCAATTGTTTTCGATATAGATCTAAGTTGATGGCAAGCTGCAATTATTATTTCTTTATCACCGGTCATTACCCCCGTATTAATGTCTTTAGCTAACGTATGGCTTTGCTCTAAGTACATTTTAAAGAACCGTAACTGCTTTGCGTCATCATTGTTTATGTATTTAGCGAGCATTTCAAAGTTAATTGGTGCTGACGGCTTATTAGGAGAAGCTGTAATCGACTCTTGTTTGCTTTCACTCCAACTATTAAGTGTTGCCTCTAGTGTATTTAATTCCACAGGTTTAGTAATGAAATCGTTAATACCGGCATTTAAACAGCGTTCTTTTTCACCCTTTAAGGCATTTGCCGTTACTGCAATAACATAAGGCTGAGCGTTGATGTCTTCAAGTTGCGCGGCTTCGTCGCGAATTTTTTCAACCATGTCATAACCTGACATTTTAGGCATATGTAAGTCAGTTAAAATTAATGGGTAACGACCGCTTTGCCACATTTTTAAACCTTGTTCGCCGTTTTCAGCAACCTCAACGCCAAACCCAAGTAAATGTAGTTGATCGGTAAGCACTTGTTGATTCAAAATATTGTCTTCAACAAGTAGCACGAGTTTGTTTTCTTCGCGTGCTTGTTCAATATTTAAATAATTATTAAGGGTTTTAACTGGTTTAACTTGTCTTGGTGTATGCAGCCCCGCAGCAACCAATAGCGACATCATAAAGTTTGACTTACATAATGGCGACGCATTAAGGTAAAAGATGTTTTTGTGATTTATTGCGGCTTCATCCAATTTACTAAGTACGATCACCTGTTGGTTATTATCTTCAAGGGTGTACAGTAAACGGCGTAGTAAGTAATTAATGCTATCCATTGAATCGATACCATCAAGCACCCAAATAACACCGGGGTTGTCTTGATACTGTTCAATTTCTTGCACCGCTTGCACTGTAATTGTTTTTGCTCCCATAAATGATAAATAACGAGAAAGCGTTTGTTGTCTGCTTTGATGCTCAGTGACGAGTATCACCGAATGATCTTTCAAGGCGCCTTTATGGGCATACTTTATGGTGTTTTCAGTACTGAATGGCAATTCCACCACAAAGTCACTACCAATACCTATATCGCTGGTAACACTAATCGAGCCTAACATTAACTCGGTTAAACTTTTACAAATAGATAAACCTAGGCCAGTGCCACCGTACTCACGGGTAATTGATCCTTCGGCTTGAATAAATGGATTAAATATTTCACGCAGCTGAGCTTGGCTCATACCTTTACCATTGTCGCTGACGCTAAAACGCAGAGTAAAATGGTCAGCAGTATTTTGTGCCACTTCTACAGCAATGCGTACCTGACCTAGGCGATTTTCATCGGTGCTTGTAAATTTAATCGCATTACTACATAAGTTATAAAGTACTTGGCGAACGCGAACAGTATCACCAATTAAATTAATTGGTACATCAGGGGCTATGGCAAGCTCTAAATCAAGCTGGTGTTTTTTTGCAACCGATGACAATACTCTGGCAACTTCTTCAATAGTATCCGAGACCGAAAAAGGAGTTGGATCGATATTTAGTTTGCCCGCTTCAATCTTTGAGAAATCTAAAATATCATCCAGAATACCCAGTAGTGAAAAGGCTGATTCACGAATAATTGTGCTTAGACGATGCTGAGCGCCATTAAGATCTGTTTGCCTTAGTAAATCAATGGTGCCAATAACGCCATTCATTGGAGTGCGTATCTCATGGCTCATAGTTGCTAAAAACGTGGTTTTGGCTTCGCTTGCTTGTTCAGCTCTATGGCTCGCTTTTTCAAGCGCTAAAGTGCGGTTTTGCACTTCAGTTTCCAGACTGCTTTGCAGCTTATGCAAATCTTTTTGGGCTATGTCATTACTATTGATGGCATCTTGTACTTGCTGTAATAATTGATTGATATTTTTAGCTACAACGCCAAGGCCAATATCTAATTGTTCGTCGATATGTGTATTGTAACTACCAGATTTAGTGATGCTCTCTAATTTATGCGCAAGAGTGTCACTACTTTTGCGGATCCGCGTATTAAGATAAACGTTAAAAAACAGCGCCAGTAAAAATAAACTTACTCCAGCAATTCCTGCAATAGCCAATGCAAGTCCGATGGAATAATTTGGCAGTAGAGGGGTTACAGCTATTTTTTGTTTAATGATCAATTCACCAACGGGTTGATCATTTAAATTTAATTGATAGTGAATAATACCTTGCTCAACTGAATATTGATCAAGTTTTAGCGGTGCAATTGCCGGTTTATTACTAGCAAAAACCAATTGTGTTTGTGCAGTAGGTGTATATCTATATAAGTAGTAATCAAATTGATTATTAAGCGCAGCACTTAAATTTAGTAGTTGTGTGGCATTATCTTGTCCTGTTCGAGTTAATGCATTTACTAAAGGTGTGTCTAATTGCTCAGCTAATGTCATTAAACTTAGTGAGCTTGGTGGTGCTTTTGAGTCTTCAGTGTGGCTAGGGTAAAAAGAATAAGCAACCACAGCGAGTGCTGTTACGGCTAAGTTTATTAGTATAAAAAGAGGTAATAGTCCTTTTACAGGAGAAGAAAATTTACTCAGCATTTATTATCCAACTTATCTATTATCAACCGCAATCTAAACAGTCGCTTGTGTACTGGAAATCAATCCTATCATTTACCAGAAATAATTCACTACGTTTTTAGGACTGTTGTGCACAAAGCAGTTAAAATACCTATTCAATACATAAATTAAAGAGTTATTGCTGTAAAAAACAGCGTACTTTACATTTATTAGTCGCTTTGTTGAAAAACTGTGCAAACAGTTATAAAGAATAAAAAAAAAGTTGACTTGAAAGGGCAAAACCAGTTTAATACGCCGCACACGCAGATAGCTCAGTCAGTAGAGCTAAGCTGAAGTTATATTAAAAATCCTTTGTGATTTTTATTAAAACTGAAATCGCCCAGATAGCTCAGTCAGTAGAGCTAATTGGGAATTGTATTTAAAATCCTTTGTGATTTTTTATTAATACTGAAATTGCCCAGATAGCTCAGTCAGTAGAGCTAAGTGGGAATTGCATTGAAAATCCTTTGTGATTTTTTATTAATACTGAAATTGCCCAGATAGCTCAGTCAGTAGAGCTAAGTGGGAATTGCATTGAAAATCCTTTGTGATTTTTATTAATACTGAAATTGCCCAGATAGCTCAGTCGGTAGAGCAGAGGATTGAAAATCCTCGTGTCGGTGGTTCGATTCCGCCTCTGGGCACCATTATTTAAATAATGGTGTTTAAATAAAATGATTAAAACACCATTATGCGTGCCTTAGCACACAGTTTAGTGTGCCGACTTAGCTCAGCTGGTAGAGCAACTGACTTGTAATCAGTAGGTCAACCGTTCGACTCGGTTAGTCGGCACCATTTATTTAAATTAAATGTTTTAAA